>NZ_JAMZGM010000064.1 GCF_024158605.1 Sebaldella sp. S0638
TTCATAATAAAGTCCTCCTGTTTTTAGTTTATCATAAAAAGATTTTTTTATTTACAGACTTTTTATCACAGGCTCCCTGTACAATACAGAATTCAATCCTTACAGTGTTTTTGAGATAACTGCCCAATTTTTAGACCACTTCATCAGTATCTTTTTTGATATAATTTCTTAATTTTCACAATTGATATTTGTCAGTTCTCCGGTTTCTGTATTTGCAGTAGCTTCGCAAGCACCGATAACTTTAGCTCCAAAAGCATTGTTACCACGGAATTTGGTCACAACATAGATTGTCTCACCGTTATCTTTATATCTTGTTTCTACGTGTTCGTAACTTTTAGCATCGTTCATATTACTTTTTATATATTCAGTCAAATTTTTATGAGAACCGTCCCAAGAACTGAATTGTTTTTCTATTAATTTCATTCTTTCTTCTTTTGCTTTCGCCTCTGCTTCAGCTTTTAATCTTACTTTTTGTTCTTCTCTTATTTTATCACTATTATTATCATTTTTAATTTTTTGTAATAATAGTGTATTCAAAGATTCATTTGCTAGAAATTGTTTATTCAGTTTTCCTTCTTTAGCCTGCTTGTATTCATTATCTGTTAAAGTCCCAATAATATTGTTGATAAATTCAGTTTGTTCTAATTTATCAATTTCACCTTTTAATTTTTTAGACTCTTCATTAGAATTTTTCTCAATTGATTTTTCAAGACTTTGTTTAGCTTCTGAAAGTTTTCCTTGCTTAATCTCTTCGATAGCTTGAGTGTATAATTTATTCGAGTCTTTTTCTTGGGCAGCACCGTTAACCATTGCAATGATGAAAAATATACCAAATGCAACAGATAATATTATTTTAGTTTTTTGTGTAAATCCTTTATTGATCCAAAGTAAAATAAGACCGATCGGGAAAATAAACAGTAAAAATAATATTATAACCCATTTTTTCTGATACCATTTTAGTTTTTCCAATTTTAACCTCCTCAAAAATTTAATAGCAAGTATATAATATCATATTTGGTGTAAAAATTTAATATAGATAAAAAAATAATTTTTAACTTTTATTATTATTTTATAAAATAAATGAAAATATTGTTTTGAAAATTGATATAGAATTATATAGAGCTTTGGAAATGAGAGCGACAGAAAAATACAGAGACTAAAAAAATACTCAAAAGAAAGCAAATAAAAAAAGGGTGAAGGCTCTTTTTAATTTATAAATTTCTGTTGCCATTTTTATTGCCATTAAACAAAAAAAATAGTAGAATAGTAAGAAACATGAAAAAAACAAAAAATGAAATAAATATATATATTATCCTTATTTTTAGATACTCTCAAAGGATAATAGGACAAATGAAAAAATAGTAATAGAAGATAGGTTCATATTATGTTAATATATTAATGTTATCGGGAGATTTATTTAAGGAAGTGGAAAAGTATGAAATATATTTTATATTTTAATGAGATAAATAAGGAAAAACTCCATCTTACAGGGGGAAAAGGGATTAATCTCGGAGAGTTATTTAATAATAAATTTGTTGTTCCGGAAGGTTTTTGTGTAACTACAGAAGCCTATGACTTGCTTATGGAAAACAAAACATTAAAAGAGATGACCAAAGAACTAAACACGCTTGATTATAAAAATACAGACTCAATAGCTGAGGCTGCAGAGAAAATAAGAAACCTAATAACTGAGACAGAGGTCTCGGAAGCAATAAAAATAGCAGTGTACGGTGCATGGAATAATCTGGGGGCATATTATGCATATGCCGTAAGATCGAGTGCAACAGCGGAAGATCTGAAAGGAATATCATTTGCAGGGCAGCAGGATACATATCTGAATATCAGAGGATATGAAAATATCGTGGAAGCTGTGCAAAAATGCTGGGCTTCACTTTTCACAGAGAGAGCAGTCGTATACAGAAATAAAAACGGATTTGACAACAGTGAGGTGAAACTTGCAGTTATAGTCCAGAGAATGATCGGATCAGAGTATTCGGGAGTTATGTTTACGGCAGATCCTATAAGCGGAAACAGAAAAGTGACAGATATAGATGCAGGGTACGGTCTTGGAGAAGCTCTGGTATCTGGGCTGGTAACTCCGGATTTTTATCAGATTCAAAATTCCGAAATAATTACAAAAAAAATAGCCAGAAAAGAAAAGGGAATTTTTCCTGACAATGAAGGCGGAGTCATAGAAGTGGAAATAGTGGATGAATATATGGAAAAGCAGGTTCTGACTGATGAGCAGATAGTGAAACTTGCGGATATAGGGCAGAAAATCCAGAAAACATTCGGCAGTCCTCAGGATATAGAATGGGGATTTTATCAGGGAAAATTTCATATACTTCAAAGCAGACCGATAACTTCGTTATTTCCTATTCCAAAGACATATGACGGCAAAGAACATGTATTTTTTTCATTCGGACATATACAGATGATGACTGATGCGATGAAACCGCTGGCGTTATCAGTTTTTGAGATAACAAGAATTTTTGATAAATTTGGTGCGGAAAATTCTGTATCTGTTCAGTATGAGGCCGGAGGAAGAATTTATATAGATTTGAGCTATCTTTTAAATGTACCGAAAGTAAGAGACAATATTTCAAATATTATGAAATATGCTGATGAGCATGGAGCACATATTATCAGGGAATTAATTGACAGAGGCGACGAGTTCGCCGCAGATGAAGAATTTACAAAAAAAGCCGAGAAATTTTTTGCTCCGATATTTTTGAAAACAGGTTTAAATTTATATGTCTGGAATGTAAACAGATTAAGAGCAAGAGGGGAAAAGTTTTTTAGAAATGAAGCATTAAAATGGGAACGAGACATAAATTCATATAATGGAATTGGAAAAATAAAAAGAATCAGATGGTATGTAAGCGGAATGCTGAATTTTCTGTTTTCCAAAGCTGTAGAATTCCCGGCGTCTGCTATGGCAGCTCAGGCAAAGATAAGAGAAATGTGTATAGAAAGCTTTGGAGAAGAAGAAACAGGGGAATTGCTTGCGCAGCTGAACATGTCTGTCGAGAATAATGTTACCAGTGATATGATGATGGAAATATATGATATGGCTGATATGGCAAGGGGAAGCAAAGAACTGGAAAATTTCATGAAGAATACCACAAATGAAACTTTCTGGGATGATTTGGAAAATCTGAAAACTAATCTGGAATTTACACTGGAAATGAAGAAATTCATCACAAAGTACGGCATGAGATGTACAGGTGAAATAGATGTAACCGTGAAAAGATGGAAAGAAGCACCTGTGGATATCCTTCCGCTTATTATGAATCATATCAGAGCAAGTGAAATGAATGAGCATCATGAAAAATTCAAAAAGGGACTTCATACAGCAAAGGAAGCAGAAGAAAAAATAATAAACGGCATAAAAGAAAAACTTGGTAATTCAAAAGCAAGAAAAGCAGCAAGATTTATAAAAATATACAGAAATATGATGGGATTCCGGGAATCACCAAAATATTTTATAGTAAAATTTCTAGATATAATGAGAACAGCTGTTCTGGATGAAGCGGAAGTATTAGTGGAAGCTGGGGTTATTGATGAGAAGGAAGATACATTCTATTTTTCTCTTGATGAAATAATCAGCATTCTGGAAGGAACATACGATGAAAGTATAGATAAAATCCTTGAAGAAAGAAAATCAGACTTTGAACTTTATAAAAAAATGACCCCTCCCCGTATGATAACAAGTGACGGAGAGATACTCAGAGATAAATCAGGGAATAACAGTGCTCCCGAAGGAGCAATTATCGGGACTGCCGCTTCAGCAGGTGTGAGAGAAGGGATAGCAAAAGTCATCCTGAAACTAAATGAAGCAGATCTGAAAGAAGGGGAAATACTGGTAACATCGTATACCGATCCTGCATGGACTCCGTTGTTTACTGCAGCAGAAGCTGTGGTAACAGAAGTCGGAGGAATGATGACACATGGTTCTGTGGTAGCAAGAGAATACGGCATACCAGCTGTAGTGGGTGCAGACGGAGCTGTCGGGAGGATAAAGACCGGTGACAGAATACGGGTAAACGGAACAGAAGGATATGTGGAAATAATAGAAAAAACAGATTAATAAAAAACACTTTTCAATAACTTTGTTTAGAGAAAAGTGTTTTTTTCTTAAAAAATATAAATCAGACAAGGTATTAATACCTTAAAAATGTTTTACCCTTGAATTATGAAGCCGCATAAAGGTAATGAAAGCTCCGATTATACACAGCACACCGGCAGTTATATAAACATATTTTGCAGAATTTATAAAAATATCGTCTCTTCCTGTAATATAGCTCGTTACTTCGTGACCTGCAAGACTGCTCATTCTGGAATAAAGCACCGCAGTGGACATAGCCGTTCCTACACTCATTCCAAGATTTCTTACCAGTGCATTTACACTTCCTGCTATACCCAGTTTATCTTTTTCTACAGTGGACATAATAAGAGAGTTATTAGGAGACTGGAATAATCCTGCGCCAAAAGCCATAACAACTACAATTAACAGAAAGATCACAGTAGGTGTATGTTCATTTAAAAGTACCATCAGAAATAAACCTATGCTTATAATTGTAAGTCCGAGAAATGTCAGAAGCTCTGATTCTATCTTATCTGAAAGTGTTCCGCTGCTTGGGGCAGTAACAGATATAATTACAGGATATGCCATCATCAAAAGGCCGGTCATTTCCGGAGAAAATTTCATAGTATACTGTAGATAAAAAGGCTGTATAATACCAACAGACGACGTAGCTATAAAGACAATAAATGCACAGAAAATACTTATGGAAAAAAGTTTTGACTTAAATATATTCAGATCGAGCATCGGGTCGGCAGTGTTTTTCTCCACATAGATAAATACTGCGAAACTTACTACAGCTATAAAAAAACATGCAAGAATAACAGGATTAGTATATTTCAGCGTTTCACCTTCGATAATAGCTATAAATAAAGATATTACAGATACAGAGAAAAGAAGAAATCCCTTTATATCAGGAAATTTCACCTTTTCATATTTCTCCTCAGGAAGAAATTTCAGACAGAAAATAAATGCAATAATTCCAATAGGGACATTTATATAAAAAATATAGTTCCAGTTAACCAGTGAAATCAAAAATCCGCCAAGGGGAGGGCCTGTCATGGAACCCAGCGCAACAAAGGTTCCGCTTAATCCCAGAGCTTTACCTCTTTCGTGTTTCGGGAAAGTCTGGGTAATAATTCCCTGACTTGTAGCCATTGCAGCGGCAGCTCCTACAGCCTGTAATGCTCTTGAAAAAATAAGCATTGTCAGTGATGAGGAAAAACCACAGAGAAAAGACCCGAAAGTAAATACAAGAACACCATATCTGAATACTCTTGTTTTCCCGGCTAAATCCCCGAGTTTTCCAAAAATAAGAATAACTGTACAGATAGTTATAAGATAGCTGGATACAACCCAGCTTACAGCTCTGTTAGAAACTCCAAGCTCTCTTGAAAGCGCCGGGAGTGCTACATTGACAATGCTTCCATCAAGTGTAGACATAAATATGAGAAGCAGAACAGTAATTAATATTATCCATTTGTTTTTATGTGAGTGAGTTTCATTCTTGTCCATATATTTCTCCTTGTTTTAGTATACAAGTATTATAGCTTATTTTATGGTATAAAACTATTTAAAAAAAATATAAAAGCCAGAAAAAGGCTGGAAACAAAGGGAAAAGAAAAAAATCGGAAAAGCCGGGATGTTTTTATAAAGTCAGATTTATGCTATAATAGAAGAAAATTCCTGAAAGGAATATCAATGAAAAAAATAATAAAAGCAAGTGCCGGAACTGGGAAAACATACAGTCTGGCTTTAGAATATATAAAAGAACTGATTCTGGGAACAGATTTCAGAAAAATATACGTAATGACATTTACGAAAAAGGCTACATCTGAAATAAGGGAGAGGGTACTTTTATTTTTGGAGGAAATAGCCGAAGGAACAGAAGCTGGTAATGAGATACTGCAAAATATAAAAAAAGCAGAGCCGGAGCTTGCAGTAAACAGGGAAAAAATGAAAATAATATATAAAGACATTATTTTTAATAAGGATAAAATAAAAATATACACAATTGATTCATTTATAAAGATCATCTTTGACAGGCTTATAGCAGAGAAAAGGCATATTTATACTTATACTGTGGATAATGATGAAAATAAGGAGATAATCGAAAATGTACTTGCAGAACTTATTTCAAACAGATATCATATGGAAAAAGTAAAAAGTTTTTTGCTGAAAGAAAGAAGAAGAGACCTTGAGGAATATGAAAATCTTATAGACCAGCTGATACAGAACAGGTGGAAGTTTGAATTCATAGGGAATAACAGGATTTTAAGGGAAAAATACAAAGAAACAGATCTTTTGGAAGAGACTGAAAGACTTTTGATTATTTCAGACGAAGTGACGTCACTTTCAGAACTCGGCAGAGAAGAAATTCTCAAAGAGCCATTTTTGTCATATAATAATTTTTCCGGTAAGGATGAAAAACAAAAATATTTTGTGAAAAATATAAGGGAATTTTTGAAGGCTTCAAGTGATGTAATCTGGAACGGGAATAAAACCAGAGGAAATAAGTATAAAGAAGGAATAGAAAATTTTCGCGAAGAATACAGAGCATATAAAAAAGTTCTTGCCAAACATATATTCAATGAAGAGATCATCAGCTACGAAAAGGATTATTTTGAAATTTCCGATATAATTTTCGGGATATATGACCAGATCAGGTTTTCGGAAAAATCATTTAATAATAATGACAGAACGATATATACATATAAACTTCTTATGGAAAATAACAGATATATAAATAACGGAAAAGTAACAGAGGAATTTTATGACTTTTTTGGAAATGAGATAGAAACTGTATTTATTGATGAGTTTCAGGATACAAGTGTACTTCAGTGGAGAATTCTGCGGGCAATAGTAGAGGGAAGCAGAAATGCCGTTATTGTGGGAGATGCGAAACAGTCTATTTACGGATGGAGAGACGGAGAGAAAAAACTGTTTGAAAATCTGGAAAATATACTGGACGGCGACGTAACTGTGGACTCTCTGGTAAAAACATACAGAACAAAAGAGAAAGTCATGTTATTTTTAAACAGCTTTTTTAATAATATAAATGAAACATGGGATTATGAAGAGGTGGAGTATAATTCCCCGGAAGGATATCTGGAGCTGAATGTATATAATAATGATAATTCCGAAATAGATACATCAGAAGAGATAATAAGAGATATAACAGCTTCCCTGAAAGAAAACGGGAATTACAGAAATACTGCAATTATAGCAAGAAAAAACAGTGAACTGTCAAATATAGCGGTTTATCTCGAGACTAATAAAATACCGTTCATATTGGAAAGTAACAAAACACTGAAAGAATACGAAGAAACCGAGGCTGTATTCTATCTGCTGCACTTTTTGGTTTATAAAGATTTTATATCTCTTGTAAAATTTTTGAGAAGCGACTTTGTAGATATAAATGCTGAGGATCTAAGGTATATACTGGAAAATAAACATAAAATACAAGGATATATTGAAGGCAGGGAAGAGCATCCGGGAGTACTGGAAGAATTTTTTAAAAAGATAGTTATATTGGAAAAAATGGAGTATACTGATAAAGTAAGGTATATTTTTGAGAATTTTAACATAATAAAAAAAGAGAAAAGCAGTATTGTGTATAAAAATATTCTATATCTGTATAATCTTATGCTTAAATTCGAGTCAATGGAAGAGTTTCTCGCTAAAACAGAGGAGAACAGAGAATTACTGTCAATTCAGGGACTTAATGAGACTAATGCGGTAATATTGACAACAATACATAAATCAAAGGGTCTGGAATATAATACAGTATATTATCTGATAGACTCTTCAGGGAAAAAGGGAAATAACGGGGGAGCGCTTGAGTTTCTCGTGGAGCTTTCTGATACTTTCACCAAAGTGGAAGATTATATAATTTTTAACAGCAGAAACAGAGGAATAATAGAACTTTTGGAAGAATACAGAAAGCTGCCGAAAAACAGCGATCTGAAAGAGGAAGATGAAAAGATAAATAATCTATATGTGGCACTTACAAGGGCGAAATCTAATTTATACATATTTTACTATACAGGGAAAAAAGGTTTCAGGGGTGACAGTCTGGAAAAGGCTCTTTACAAAGCTTCGGGAATGGAAATGGAAGAAATATTAAATTCTTTTTATTCAGACGGAACATGCGGAAATCAAGAAGAAACAAATAAAAATACAGAAAAAAAATCAATAAATATAAAGAAATATTTTATAGAAAATAAAAAATATGATAAAATAGTAAAAAGTACAAAATCATTAGAAATAGAAAACTCAAGAAAAGAAGGGCTGGCTGTCCATTATTATTTTGAAAATATAAAGTACGCAGGGGAAGAAGAAAGATATTTTGCCAGATCTCAGGTATTCCAGAAGTATGGAAATATGCTGGGGAAATCCAAACTGGAAGAAATTTTCAGAAGAGCGGATAATTTTATTTTTGGTAATAAGGAGCTTTTTAGCAGAACATGGGAAGTTTTTAATGAATTTGAAATTACAGATGGTGTGACAGGTGAAGTTTACAGGATAGATAAATTGCTATTAGACAAGACCGGTAAAAAGGCGGTTATTTTAGATTTTAAAAGCGGAGAAATTCATAATCAGGAGCAAATTTTAAAATATGAAGAAATATTAAAAGAAAAACTTCCGGATTATGATTTCAAAAAAGAGTTCATCAGATTATAGTAAAGGAGTAAGAATGAGGAAGTTTCTAGTAACATTAATTTTAGTTTCGGCAGTAATTTCTTGTAATAAAGATGATGCAATGGATGATAACATCCTAAACGGTACCTATGCAAAAAAATTTAATATAATTCATTATAAAACGAATCCTATGTATGATGTAGATAAAAAAACCTTTGAAATACTCAATTTTGACTATGCTAGAGATAAGGATCATATATATTTCGGAAACAAAATAATAGACGGGGCAGACATAGACAGTTTTGCGATAGTGGGCGATTATATGTCCAAGGATAAAAATAATGTATATTATCGTGAAAATATTCTGGAAGGTGCAGACCCTGAAACATTTTTTGCAATAGGAGGAGAGCTCCCTAAATATTTTTCAGACAGGAAAAAAATCTATAACAGAGAAGGAAAACCTTTGGACATTAATATTGATAAGTTTAGACTATTAATGGAAAACTATGTTATAGATGATAAAAATGTATATTATGACGGAAGAAAAATAAGCGGTGCGGATATAAAGACTTTTACCCCGCTTTCTGATACATATTCCAAGGACAGCAATCATGTCTATATGGAATATAGGGTAGTAGAGGATGCAGATCCCGAAACATTTGTAATAGTACCGGATATGAGCAAAAAGAAAAGTGAAATATACACTAAAGATAAAAGTCATGTCTATTATTATGGTGAGATTATAAAAGACGTGGATTCCGGGACATTTGTCCAAATCGGGAATATATATGCCAAAGATAAAAATCATATTTATGAATCAAAGCAGATTCTGGATATTGATATAAACAGCTATAAAATATGGGAAAACGGGATTTATATAAAAGACAAGACAAAAGTTTACTGGGGAAGCATGCCTGTGGAGGGTGTAGATCCTGAAACTTTTGAAGAACTTGGAGAAGAAAATCTTGCCAAGGATAAAAATCATGTATACAGCGGTGATTCAGTACTTGAAAAGCTTGAGCCTGCATTGCTTAAATATATAGGCGGTCCTTATTATCTTTATAAAAATAATGTGCTGTATCTGGGAAGTGCTTCACTTCTTGGTAAAAAGAGGAAGCTTGAGACGGATATAGACGGGAAAAGTTTTGTATATATGGGTGATGAGCTGATTAAGGACAAAAAGAATGTGTATTATGCGGGGCAGCGACTGAAAGAGGTCAATCCTGAAGATTTGAACACAGCAGAAGATGCAAAAAAGCTTAGAAAAAAAATTATCAACGGAATTTTAGGTATACAAAAACAGAGAAGGTAAAAAATATTAAAGGAGAAAAAGTTATGGGTAGAAATTTTAGATTTTTAGTATTTATGATTTTTTTGACAGCTTCGGTTTTTGGAGATGTGCAGACGGTTATTTCAGGCGGGCCTGTGGAACTTAGTCCTGCGTCTATAGTAAAAACTGTTAAGCCTGAAAGTAAATTTTTTGATATAATTACACTTACTAATCGTACAGACAAAAAATTAAAGTTTTGGACAAGCAGTGCACTTTTTTATACTGATGACAAAGGCAATAAATATGAGATAGAGCTGAAAAAGAAAACATCATGGAGTTTCAGCCCTGTTATCGGTGTGGGAATAGGCATAGGTTCCGGAGGAAGAACACGTACAGGAACAGGAGTAGGTGTGGAGGTTTCTCCTGACGGAAGGAACAGCAGCTATGTAATAGAGACAGCGTCAGGACTAAATTTTAAGGCAAATGAGGAGAAGACTCTTACAGTAAATTTTGATATTTCGGATTTGAGAGTGAAAAATAATAAGAATATGCGTATAACAGAAGGGAAACTTACAGGAGAAGTAATCCTTGAGGACAGAAGCAAGACTTATTCGGATATAAGAATACCAATAGAAATAAATATAGAGCAATAGTAAATATGTTAAAATTATCCCTGAAATGAGGCTGTTTTAGAATTTCAGGGTTTTTTACTGCACATTTTCTTTTGGGAATAATATTTTTACTAAAACTATGCTATAATGTAACAATATAATATTTAAATTTATAAATTTCTGTTTTCACAAAATAGATATATTTTTATTATAGAATGAATAATCGTTTTAAAAAGCTGTTGATTTGATAAAAATATACCAGAAAGAAACTTAATAAGATTTTCAGGCAGAAAAATAAAATTTAGAATAACAATATTAAATGAAAATAACAAGGAGGATTTATGAAAAAGATTATATTATTTTTGATCAGTATGGCATTAGTATTCTCAATTACAGGATGTAAAGCCAAAAAAGCAGTTACTGCTGAAGAATTCAAAAGTAAAATGACACAGAAAGGATATCAGATAGTCGATATTTCTGAAAAATACGCAGGAAAAGGGGCTAAGGCAGTATTAATAGCCATGAAAGACGGATACCAGATAGAATTTTATGTAACTGAAAATAAAGATTATGCTGTAGGTTCATATAATCTGAATAAAGAAAAAATTGAGAAAACTAAAGGAAACAGTATGGTAGAAACTCAGAAATCTATAGGAAATGTTTCTAAATACACCTTAAAAAGCAACTCTTCATATAAAGTGGTATCAAGAGTAGGGGAAACCTTTATCTATCTTAATGTTCCGGGATCAAAAACTGAAGAAGTAAAAGAAATACTGAATAAACTTGGTTATTAATTTTTTATAATATGCGGGAGCGGAAAGAGAAATATTAGAGCATTATAATTAAAAGATTTTTTGAAATTTATAATTGAATAAGTAAAGAAGAGACAGTTGTTTTAGTGCTGTCTCTTCTTTCATATTTCAGATAAGAAGTGAAAATTATTTTTTGTTTATAATTTTATAATCATCATCTGCAATACTGCCCCAAAAATAGATATGATTTTTATCTCTTACGAAATTATCATCTAAAATTTCGAAAGAATCAGGATCAGAATCTTTTATTGTCAGTCCGTCATAGTAAATATAGTTCTTATCAGCTGCATATTCGTCGTTAAGAATACGAAAAGTCTTTGTATCGGCATTTTTCACTGCGGCTTTAAAATAATATACATTTTTCTTATCTTTTGCATATGAATGGTTTAATGTTTCAAAACTTGTGGTATCTGCTTTGTCTATAACATTCCCTTCAAAATATACACGGCTTTTATCTTTTGCATACATGCCGTCAAGAGTATGGAAAGTAGACGGATCGGCATTTTTAATTTTTGTGTCAAACAGATAAACAGAGTTTTTGTCAGTTCCATAAAAATCATTTAAAGCTTTGAAACTGAGAAAATCAATATTTTTAAGTGTCTGATCTCCAAAGTAAATATAATTTTTATCTTTTGCGTAAAACTCAGACAGAGTTATAAAAGTATCTTTGTCCACGTTTTCGAAAATATCCCCGAAAAAGTAAATGTGATTTTTATCTTTTGCGTAAATTTTATTTAGAATAACAAATGAATTATAGTCAGCTTCATTAATTTTAAAAGGATGGTAGCTGTCGCTGAAATAAACTGAATTTCCCTTAGTAAAGTAACAGCTGTAGCAATCTGCTGTATGATCTTCCAGAGAATCAGTATAAGAAATCAGGGAAAGTCCTGTAAAGATCAATAAAAGTAATTTTTTCATATACACCTCATAAGTAAATTTTTTAATATTCCGGAATTATTTCCAGACAAGCTGCCATGTGACATTATATTTATCAGTCACCCATGCGACTTTTTTGAATTCAAGAACAGGCTCAGGGCCCATCATAACAAAGCCGCTTTCTGAAAGCTTTCCAAAAATCATGTCGAATTCATTTTCTGAACTACAGTTTATAAACATAGAAACAGCCCATGAAAATTCCGGTGAATGTGTTCCGTCCATATCCATTGCCATAAATTGCTGCCCCATTATTTCAAAAAGAACATTTAAGACTTTTCCCGGTTCACCGTAAGCGTTATCAGTAATATGTTCAAGAGAAATTATTTTTGCTTCGGGAAAAAAAGATATATAAAAATTCACGGCTTCTTCTGCATTACCTTTGAAAGATAAAAAAGGAAGAATTTTTTGATTAGATTCTGTCATAAGAACTCCTTTCGATATATGAAATTTATAGATATAAAATAATTATTAAATTTTTTCTGCAATAAATTCCAGTGTTTCAGAAAACTCTTCAGTGGACAGATTTTTTAATGAAGAATATTCACCATGTCCGAGTTCTACTAAAACTGTTTTTCCATCCACACAGGCAGTATCAAGCGTGAAAAAATTCAGATTAAATGCTGGAATAACAGTATTTATAATATTGTTAAGAAAATCCTTTTCCTCATTTTGGATATTATCAGAAGGAAAAATACTGACATTGTTATTTACAGCAAAACAGAAAAAACGTTTTTCATTTTCAACTTTGACTGCCGGTTTAAAAATCAAACCATCACGAAATTTTCCAATATGATTCTTCATTTTAGATAATAAGAGACTTAATTCTTCAGCTGATGAAATAACAGGTTCTGATTCTGATTTTACACCATCTTTTACAAAAATTGAATTTCCAAGCTCAGAAGCTGCGGGAGAATATAATATTTCCCCTAGTACATCCCGAGATTCCGTACCTTTCTCTTCTTGAAGATTATCTAAAAATTCATTCGGATATAAAATAGTAGGGCCTATAATATAAGGTTTTAATAACTCTGTCCAAAAAAATCCGCTGTTGGCTGTTTTGGCCTGGATATGATCAGAAAACCAATTATACTGTGGAAATATAAGTGAAGGATGATTTTCCGGTTCCAGCATCCAGCCTCTGTATAAAAATATGTAGTTCTCATTTTCGTATAGCTTGCTGAAAATCAGACGTTTTTCATATTCGTCATATAATCCTGTTTCAAGAAACGGCATTTTTGAAACTGCGTTATACTCTTCTTCCCAGTCAGGATCGACAATGTTTTTTAATGGATATTTGGGATAAATAAGCATTATACGCATATGTACTCCCCCACTTTCTTTTTATATTTATAATAAATTTTAACGTAAAGATATAAAAAAGTCAATTAAACAGGAAACAAACTGTTGAAAAAAAGATAAGTTTTAAAAATAAAAAATGTGAAAATATAATATTTATCACGATTTTTTCATAAAAATTATAATGCTTGCCATAAAAAAATAAAAAAATATACAAAAAAATATAAGGGTATGCTATAATGTTTTATATAGAAAATGAATTAAGTGTAAATTGGAGGAAAAATGAAATTATCCGCAAATGAACAGGATTATTTAAAAGGAATATATCTGCTTTCAGAAGAAGACGAGTTTGTCGCAGTAAAAAAAATTGCCGATTATCTGAATATATCAGTCCCTTCTGCAAATGAAATGATAAAGAGACTGGAGAAAAAGCTTCTTGTAAAGCATTATGCATATAAAGGAATAAAGCTTACTGAAAACGGAAAATGTGAAGCATTATTTATATTAAAAGCACACAGGGTCTGGGAATACTTTCTTGTAAATAAGCTGGGGTATCAGTCGGATGATGTTCATGATGATGCAGAAATATTGGAACATAATGCTTCTGCTAAGCTGGTCGAGAGACTTTATAAATATTTAAAAGAGCCTGCTATCTGCCCGCACGGCAGCGAAATTCCAAATATAATTTTCTGGGAAGAAGAATCAAAGCTTTATAAAATGTCAGAAGTAAAATGCGGCATGGTAGGTGAGCTTATTCTTACAGATGAAACAGCGGAGAAGTATATAGAAGAATTTGGAATAAAAAATATAAAATGGGTAGAAATTCTGAAAAAACTGAAAACTGACAATACCATTATTATAAGAGTGGAAAATAACAGAGATAATCTGGTATTGTCTGAAAAAATACAGGAGCATTTCAGATTAAGAATATTAGATTAATAGTACATAATTTAAGGAGGAAATATGTTAGAAAGTATCAGAGCAGTGAATCCTGTGCTACAGGCTTTACTGGCAACATTATTTACATGGTTTCTTACTGCACTGGGTTCGGCCATGGTAATATTTTTTAAGGATATAAAAAGAGGAATACTAAACGCTATGCTGGGATTCGCAGCAGGGGTGATGATAGCTGCGAGCTTCTGGTCACTTTTGGCTCCAGCTCTGGAAATAGCCGAGGCAAATGGTGATGTAGCATGGGTACCGGTAGCTGCGGGATTTCTTTCAGGCGGATTATTTCTGCTTGTAGTAGATAAGATACTGCCGCATTTACATATGGGACTGGACACAAAGAAGGCCGAAGGGATAAAAACAAGCTGGCAGAGAAGTATACTTCTTATTCTTGCAATAACTCTTCATAATATACCAGAAGGACTTGCAGTAGGAGTAGCATTCGGAGCAGCAGCCCTGAATGGCGCCAACGGAAGTTATCTTGGTGCAATAACTCTCGCATTGGGAATAGGAATACAGAATTTTCCCGAAGGAGCAGCAGTTTCAATTCCTTTGAGGCGTGAAGGGATGTCAAGAAGAAAGAGTTTCTTTTACGGGCAGATGTCTGGTATAGTAGAGCCTATAGCAGGTGTCATAGGAGCCTTATTTGTAATAAAAATGACTTCGCTTCTGCCTTTTGCACTGGCATTTGCAGCAGGGGCAATGATATTTGTATGTATAGAAGAGCTTATTCCAGAAGCACAGAGGGATGAAAAGACAGATTCAGCTACAGTAGGAGCAATGCTTGGATTTACTATAATGATGATACTGGATGTGGCATTAGGGTAGAAAAGTCTTTAGTACAGAGAGGTAAGCGAAATGAAGAAAATAAAAAATTTTAGAAAAATGTTTGCTGTCTTTGGTCCCGCATATCTTGTGGGAGTGGGTTATATGGATCCGGGAAACTGGGCAACAGATATAGCCGGAGGTAGTAAATACGGTTATCAGCTTATATGGGTATTGTTAATGTCGAATATTATGGCAGTTATATTACAGATATTATGCACAAAAATAGGAATAGTAACAGAAAGAGACCTTTCACAGCTTTGCAGAAGAGAATATCCGAAAAAGACTTCATTTACTTTGTGGGTTTTGGCTGAGATAGCCATAATTGCCACAGATCTCGCAGAAGTTCTTGGTACGGCAATTGGTCTGAATCTTTTGTTTCATATTCCTATACTTGCGGGAATTATAATAACAGCCTTTGATACTTTGATTATTCTGGCTCTGCATAAAAGCGGAAAACGTACAATTGAAATAATTATAATAAGTCTTGTAAGTATAATAGCAATGAGTTTTCTTGTGGAACTTCTTATTGTAAAGCCGGATCTGGGTGAGGTTGCTTATGGCTTTATTCCGAAGATATCCGATTCGGGAGCTCTTTATATAGCAATAGGAATAATAGGTGCCACTGTAATGCCGCATAATTTATACCTGCATTCCAATATTGTAATAAATGATATGAAAATATCCAAAAAAGATAAAATGAAATATAATAAAATAGATTCAATAGTAGCACTGAATCTGGCCTTTTTAGTAAACAGCGCGATCTTAATACTGGCAGCTACTACTTTTCATAAGAAGGGTTACTTTGGGATAGAGGAGATTCAGGATGCTTATCATCTGCTGGAACCACTGCTCGGGACAAAACTGGCACCTGCACTGTTCGGGATAGCACTTCTTGCAGCAGGACAGTCATCTACTATTACAGGGACAATGTCCGGGCAGATAGTAATGGAAGGCTTTATAGACATGAAGATAGCTCCGTGGAAAACAAGGCTGGCAACAAGACTGCTGGCTGTTATTCCTGCTGTTATTATAATAATGATAGGTGGTTCACAGGAAACAGGGGATCTTCTTATATTGAGTCAGGTACTTCTGAGTATACAGCTTCCTTTTGCAGTAGTGCCATTGATACATTTTGTAAGCAGCAGCAAGCTTATGGGAAGATATGTCATAGGAAATTTTACAAAAATAGTCGCATGGATTGTTGCTTTTACTATAATTTTACTGAATATAAAATTAGTATTTGATATAGCTGATACACAGTTAAGATCAGGAATATTTCTTTTGGGATGTTTCATTTATAGTTTTTTAATCGCCGCATTGATATTTTTGGGATATATATTTTATTATCCTATAAAAAACAGGAAGAGTACAAAGTAATTTACATTTATTACAATTTGTGATATTATTTTTATAAAACAGGCGTTAAAAAGGAGAAGAAAATGAAAAAAATAGTGTTTGCTATGTTATTTTTTATAGGGTTGTTAGGTTTTTCAGAAACAGCGAAATCAGGAGTTTACTCTAATACAAAAGAGTATACAAACGGAGGAGTATATTATATATTCACTGCTGACGGAGAAAAAGTAGTGCTTTATGACGGATATGTCAGACCTGACGGGGCACCTGATGCTGTTCCTGGTGACATAATGAGATTATACCTTGGTATTTCAGAAGGGAAAAATGGAACTCTTGTGAGTACAAACAGCAGAATGTATGCATTTAGCATAGGATCAGAAAGTAATGACATGACTACATTTAATGTAACGAAAAAAGATTTGAAAGTAAGCGGAGATAAGAAATCATATAAATTTATCAGAGAACTCACAGAAGATGACCGTGACAGAATATATGAAATACTAAAGAATCTGGGAGTAGAATAAATATCAAACAGGAATCGTTTCAGAATATAGAAATTCTGAAACTTTTTTTTGATAATATTCATTCCGGTATTGTAAGATCAGGTACTAATTTTCAGAAAAGGCAGAAGACTTTGAAGCTGACTGACAAGAATTCTTTTTATAATATGTAAATTATGGTATAATAAATATTCTTTTAATAGAGATGTAGAAATAAGGAGGAAGAAATTAATGAGCAAAACTAAGAAAATATGGCTGGGAGTATTATCTTTTTCACCATTAGTGGTAACATCTGCTTTTGTAGCTGTAATTCTGATGTTCTATATAAGAATAATATTCGGCGCAATAGATGGATCTTTGGCATATTCAGACGGAAGAGAGTTTGTATTTTTTGCAGTATTTGTGATAATTTTTGCTTTTTTAGTAAATATTGCAGTTTATGCAACTTTAATAATTTTTACAATATGTATTGTAAAAAATAAAAGAATAGGAGATACTGCCAAGATACTTTATCTGATAGGAATGTATTTTTTAAGTACAATAGTGCCGATAGTGTATTTTTTTATTGAAATAGCAGGCAAGAAAGATGAAATAGAGGTAAGTTAAAGATAACCAGAGAACCTTTGAAAACGGGTTCTTTTTTTATAGGTACAATTAAAATCTGAATATCTTTAAAATATTAATGTTAAGGGTATCAAAAAGGGCAGAAGCGATAATCTGCCCATTATTTATGTTAATTTAAGTTTTTATATGCTGAAAGCTATATAAATATTGATCTTCTTAGCAATGATATGCGATTAAGATGAGAAAACCATTATATTTACAACAGGCGAAGTTCATTAGGAATCAGCCTTTGTTTAATTTAGAGCCGAATATCAGATATAAGCTTTTTTATTGGGGGAATATATAGTATAATGATATTAAGAAAATTAATATAAGATATGCTGTTATCGGAAAGGGTGAGATATGACTGAAGAGTGTAAATTTATAGTGGATTTTCTGGATTGTGAATACGAGATCTTTGAAAATGAAACAAATGATGAAAGACTGATAAAAAAATTCAACGAATGGAGCAGTCTGGGGGCCAAAGAAGGGTTTTATCCTGTGATAGTCGTACCTAGCGATATACTTACAGAAGGACTGGAACTCGATCTTGAGGATGCCGGTCTGGAAAACAGCCGGGAGGAAATAAAGAAACGCAGAGAAGAAATAATTAATGAAGCAGAATCAATTAATGTGAAAGAGTTTTTAGACGAAAGATTCGCGGAATATTCTGAAATGCATGAAGATATGGATATAATCGGAGAATTTTTGGAAGTAGAACCTTATCACCGTTTTTATTCACATATGGATAAGGCCGCTCCGCATGAAGAAATACTCATGGTAAAAATACCTGTAAAAAATCCGTGGGAAATAGCAGCGTGGATTCCTATGGGAGGATTTAACGATTGTCCCGAACCTGCGGCACAGACAGCAGTTTTTCGTCACTGGTATGAAAAATACGGTGCTGTACCTGCAGTAGTGACTTACGATGTGTGGGAAATGAAAGTGGGAAATCCTCCGAAAACTGAGGAAGATGCTGAGAATCTGGCGAAAGAGCAGTTTGCTTTTTGCTATGACATAGTCATGCAGGCTGCACGCGGATGGGACAGAATCAGAGCATTGGCAAGCACGCTGAAAAATTCCTCTGCATGGTATTTCTGGTGGGATTAGATTAATAAAATTATGAAAAAGTCTCTGGAATGATAAACTGAGAAGTTAATTATCCGTGTGCGGTTTCATATTTATTGATAAAATTTTTATTCATCGGAGTATTAAAAGGTGAGAAGCAATTTTCGGGGATTGTAAAAGGAGGACACATTTATGGTATTGCCGGAGATACTCGCAGGCGCTTTTTCAGGAGATATAAGCACATTGGAAAATATAAAAAATAACTATGAAATTTGTTCTAAAACTGATAAACTACTATCAGAAACTTATCATAAGAAAGACAGCGGAGACAGACTTACACATTACGGATATCAGATAAAAATGCTGGCAGATTATGTCTCGGAGAACTTATTTGATTTTGAAACATTTAAGGAAATCTGGATAAAGAATATGACTTCATATGAAGGGTACCTTGATGAAGCTACATGTAAATCACTGGAATATTATGAAAATGGTTATTTGTTTGGATATGAATCAGAAGAACTCGGAGGTGCAGCAAGGATTGCCCCGATTCTGTGTTTTGAAAAAGACAGGGAGACCGCACTGGAAAAAGCTTTGGAGCAGGTGCAGATAAGTCATACGAGCTACAGATCACTTTTAGTTACTGAATTTCTCGTAAAGTTTCTTTACAGAATATGTGAAACACATAATATAAAAGAGGCGGCAGAGTTTACTGCAGGAAGTTTTCGCAGTGATAAGAAAAAGTATGAATATCTGGAAAAAATATATTCTCAGGTAACGGAAAATCTGAGTTGTAATTCCGAAGGAAGTGGAAATAAAGTTGAAAATTTTTTGGAAAAAGATGAATTTCCCGTAATACTGTATATATGTATGAAATATAGCAGCTTTGAGGAAGCACAGTATGCTAATATAAGAATTAAGGGAGATTTTGCAGTAAGAGGGATTATACTGGGAATGATATTCGGGGCTGCCGGAAAGCTTGGCGGACTGTCAGACAGCAAAGCTGACATCCTGATTATATGAAAAGGAGGTTCCGGGGAATTTTGAACAAAGAGAAAGAGTTTTTGGAAAAGTATATATTTTATGATCTGGAGGATTTGAACGATGGTTTTGATTCACCTTTAATAAAGTATTTCAGCAAAGAAGATTTTGAAAAAGTACTGGACAGGGCTGAATTTTACGGAATAGAAATTTTTGGTATTGAGCCGTGGCCGGACAGACAGTTTTTTAATGTCAGAATATACGAAGATTACGGCATTCCCGCTGATAATTCGAAATGGTACAGGGATGCGTACAGTAAGTTTCTCAATGAGGGAGTGACTTCTTATTTTTCAGCCACTTATGGTGTACCTGAAAATTTATTAAAAAAATTTTTGATATAAAACTATGCATTATCTCTAAAAACAGGGATAATAAACGAAAGGATCAGTGAAGTACATGAGAATTAGTGATTTTTTAGATGAAAACAGAATAATATTAGATTTGAAAGCAAAAACAAAAGAGGAATTGCTAAATGAAATGGGGAAAACGTTCAAGGATACAGGAGTTGTAGATGAGAGCGGCTATGGAAGATTCATAGAAAAATTAAATAACAGAGAAGAAACATGTTCTACAGGATTTCAGGACGGAGTAGCAATACCCCATCTAAAAGCAAGAGCAGTAAAGAAAATATCTCTGGCTTTTGGTATTTCAAAAGAAGGAATAGACTTTGACGCTTTGGATAAGCAGCCTTCTAAAATATTTATCATGATTGTGGCACCAAAGGAAAATCCAAATGAATATCTAGGTCTTCTTGCTAAAATATCTGAGATTTTTCTTGATGAAAATAACATAAAAAAGATTATGGAAGTAACAACTAAAGAAGAA
The DNA here is from genome assembly GCF_024158605.1 of Sebaldella sp. S0638. Lineage (NCBI taxonomy): Bacteria > Fusobacteriati > Fusobacteriota > Fusobacteriia > Fusobacteriales > Leptotrichiaceae > Sebaldella > Sebaldella sp. S0638. The sequence goes on from NZ_JAMZGM010000064.1 coordinate 20,817, forward strand.
ATATATGAAATTCTTAATAAATATGAAGCATAAATAAGATAAAGCTGTCTTTGCACGGGAAAGGCAGCTTTTTGGTATTAAATAAAGGATATAGATTTTAATTTTTTACTGTATTCAAGAGTTTTTCAAAATCCCTGTGAATATTGAATTTAAAGGGTTTTATGTATGTTTGGTTTATTGACAAACAAGATGGTTTTTGTTAAAATAGAAGAAAAGAAATGGAAGAGGATAATTATGTATTGTGAATTTAAATCTAAATATACACCAGTATACTACTCATATATATCAAAGAATCTCATAAATAAAGATAATTTTACTCTGACAATAAAAAAACTGAGAGAAATATTAAATATACCAAAAAGTTACAGTTCAACTCAGGTAATAGACCTGCTTAAAAGAATAATAAATGAATTGACAAGGGTTCTGGACAGCAGATATAGAAAATTGGAATTTGATATTATAAAAGTTAATAATAGAATTAACGAATTAGTTTTTAGAGTAATCAAAAGTAAAAAAAATAATTTTGACTATGTATTGAAAAGTAATGAGATAGAGAATTTTTCTTTACCAAAAACTTATGAAAGAAAATTACGAAAATTATATCAAAGTGAAAATATAGTGGAAGAAGCAGAAAAATTAAAAAAAGAGATACTAAGGGGGTATTGGAAGAAAAAGAATGGATATTGATGTTTATGATATTTATATGAGTGACGGGGAAGACTATATATATTGTTATCAAGGGACAAAAGTTTTGAAAAATATATTAGATATTAAGAATTCTAATGTATTGAAGTCAATGGAAAATAAACTGGTTACAACTAATCAAATAATACTTCTTAGTAGGCCTATAACGGATTTATCTGAAAATGGTTTTAAAAAAATTCATAATTTTTTATTCAAAGATATTTACAAATTTGCAGGAAAGTATAGAAATGTTAATATTTCAAAAGGTTCTACTAATTTTTGCAGACATGAATATATTAATACTCAGATGAAAGAAATATTTCAAAAACTCAAAAATGATAATTATTTAAAAAATTTGCCAAAGAATGAATTCATAAAAAAGATTACTGATTTTTTTGCAGATATAAATGCAATACATCCTTTTAGAGAAGGAAATGGAAGAGCTCTAAGAGAATATATTCGTATTTTAGCTTTGGAATCAGGATATAGAATTAATTTGGAAGAATTTTGTGAGCTTAATATAGATGATTATGTAGAAGCTTGCATTGTTTCAATTTATGCAAATGAAGAACTTTTGGAAAAGTTATTTGGGAAATTATTTGCTGATGTCTGATTATTTATATTATGAAAGATGCGGCTAAATTAAGCCCGCATTTTCATATCATTTTGAATTATATTTTACACAGCTTAATTTTACGAGATTTCGGAGCCTGTGATAAAAAGTCTGTAAATAAAAAAATCTTTTTATGATAAACTAAAAACAGGAGGACTTTATTATGAAA
>NZ_JAMZGM010000065.1 GCF_024158605.1 Sebaldella sp. S0638
TAATGATTATGAAGTATTGGATAAGAAAACTTATGAATTTATATATATTAAATACAATTATTTAAGACCTCATTCTTTTAATAACGGGATACCTCCTGCTTTAAGTAAGTGGTCTGCTTAATTTACTATCACATACTGTAGCAATTTTAATTGACCACTACAATTTAAATGACTAAAAAAGAATAATTAAAGCGAAAGGGGGATAAAATATGGTTAAGTCAAGTAAAATTTCTGTCAGAATTATTAGTGTAATAATAAGAGCGTCTTAATTTATAAGACACTCAAAACCATATTTCTTAGAAAGTGATATATCACTTCTCAACAATCTGATTATATCACTTTCTGATATTTTTTTCTATATTTTAGGAGGAATTAATTATGATAAATAATACTTTAAAAGAATTTATTTGCATTGCCGTTTTTTCAATAGATGTTTTTTTCAATGTCTATTTCTTATATAAGTTTAAAAAACTTCCAGTAAAAAGAATCTCGGATTATTTCTTTTTTGCTTCATACTGTTTAGTTAATATAATAAAAGCTATCATAATATATAACATATTAAAATTGAAATTTGATCCTATTGGATTTATTTATAATCCTAAAATGCTTTATGTTGGTTTTGAATATCATCAATTATTTAATATGTTCAAATCAAATTTACTTAATAATTATATTCGAGTTACAGCTTTTATGTGGGGTTATTTCCTAATTTACTACTATTTGATTCATCATAAAAAAGTTACAGAGATTGAGAGTTAAGCTTTTGCAAGCTTGCGAAAGTTTAAATTGAAAAAATATAGGAGGTATTTTATGGCTACGACAAAAGATGAATTTGAATTTAATTATAAAAAAGAGAAAAAGAGAGGTTTTTCAGATGAACAGATAGAAATCATTTTAAAAGTTGCTTTTTTTTCATTGTTGGTTATTGGTTTAATAGGGATAGGTATTTTCTTTCCTATTTATATTACTCCTTATTGTATCATTGTAGGAATTCCTATCATTATATATGTTATATTAAAGGTTATAGTTGAGGTTGATTATAGTGGTGTTACCTCTGCATTATCAATTATCTTAGTTATTTTGTCTATTTTTGCCGTTTCACGTATAGCTAATATGATATTTATGTATCATAATCTTAGAAAAGGCGGTAAAGAATTTATTCAAAAGATTGAGAGGTCGGGTAATGATAGTTTATTAATTACCTCAAAAGATAGTAATAATAAAAAGAAGAGATTTATTATTGATAATAGCGAATACATTATTAATCCTTTATCTGTGAACAAGGAATACTTTATAAAAAAAGACGGAAAATATTTTTTATATGTTAATAAGCAGATTTCTAATCAGATTAAGGATATTAAATTTGAACAACAAGAGAGTATAAAACAAGAAGAAATTAAGCAGACTAGTAGTGAAAATGAAGATCAGGGAATGTATTTATATTTTCTTATTGCCTTTGTGTTTGTACTATTTATTCTTTTTGGTTCTATAAAATTGTAAATAATTAATCTTTTAACAAATAATGATATTAAAATTATTCCCAAGTAATATTTTTTATCACAAAATTTACTCTGTAAATTTATTGCACTGAAACATATGGGGCAAGGCAAGCAGAATAAAATAATCTTTTTTATGCCAATCAGATGAGAGTAGCTAACCGCTTCTCTCTTTTTTTATTTATCTTTTTTCTTTTTTTTCAACTCAAATTATAGCATACTGCGAAATCTCTACGAGATTCAAGTTTGCAATGTCAAGCACTACGTGTTTGCTACGCAAAACATTGCAAATCTTGTATGCAAAAATTCGTTTATGAAAAAAAAACAAAAAAAAATTGTTGGAGGAACTCTGGACAATTGCATGTAAGTAATTGCTTCTATTGTTTATTCGCTTAAATGTGTGATGTTTGTGTGTGTCCTTAGAGATTTAGGTTTGTTTTAAAAATAAAATCGTGGGAGTGATAAAAATGGGAAAGGCTAGAGAAAGAGTTTTTGAGGAAAGAAAAGAGTTAGTGGATACTATTATTAGAGATTTAGAAAATGGAGAAAAGACTTTTTGGCAGAAAGGGTGGTTAACAGCTAAGCCTATAAATCCGACCAATGGTGTTTCTTATAGAGGAATTAACTTAATAAAGTTATATATGGCGGCTGAAAGAATGGGCTTTAAAGATAATCGTTGGTTAACTTATAAACAGGCAGAATCTAAAAAATGGAAAGTAAGAAAAGGTGCTAAATCCACAAAGTTGGAATTTTGGAAATGGGATATTACAAAAAAAATAAAAGATGAGAATGGAAAAGAAAAAGAAATAATAGAAGAATTAAAAAGCCCTATAGTGTCGTATTTCAATGTATTTAATGCTGAACAAATTGAGAATATCCCTGAAAATACATCAAGTAATGAAATATTTAGAAATAATGTGTTAGCAGAAAAACTTATAAATAATTCAGAAGCAAAAATAAATTATGCCTTTACAGATAATGCCTATTATACAAGATATGAAGATAAAATAGTTATGCCAAACAGGGAATATTTTAAAACAGAAGATGATTTTTATTCCGTAATATTTCATGAAATGGCACATAGTACAGGACATGAAAGTAGACTGAACAGAGAAAAGCATAAAAGACAATTTGATAAAAAATATGCCAAAGAGGAATTAATCGCAGAAATTACATCAATGTTTTTACAATTAGAATTAGGAATTGAAATAAATAACAATAAGAATCACTTTGAAAATCATAAGGCATATATAAAGCACTATATTGAGTTATTAAAAGAAACGCCGAGTATATTATTTAGTATTATCAGGGAAGCAGAAAAAGCAAGCGAGTATATATTAAATTTTGCGTAAATATAAAAAATGAGTGCTGTACAAGTACGGCACTCAAATGAAAAATTAGGAGTGTGAATTATGGGATTTAGAAGTTATATAGGAATAATACGGAAAAATAAAAGTGTAGAATTTGCTTACTGTCATAATGGTGGCGGACTTGATGAAAACGGCGGAATGCTTTTTAGTTATTATGGAAAAGATGAAGTAGAGGAATTATTAAAAGGTGGAGAAATAAGTGTACTAGATTTTGATGTAGCAACGACATATTTTTATGATGAAGCTAATAACTTTGGAATTAAAAATTTTGATTCACTAGATGAAGCTATGGAAAATTATAAAAAAAATAGAGATATTGAGTATATTTATCTATATTGTGTAGAAGAAAATAAATGGTATGTAGATTCTAATTATTATAGGAAAATAAATTTAAAAAGTTTAGAACAGGAACTTTTTAAATATGAAAAGAAAAATAAAATAAGTATACAGTATAAAAAGTCAGTACAAATGAATTTATATTAAAGGGAGATGATTTTATGGCTACAAGAAGTATGATAGGGTATATTAGTAAAAATAACAGAGTAAAATTAGCCTATTGTCATTGTGACGGATATTTGGAACATAATGGGATAATGTTACAGAATTACTATAATAGCATGAAATTAGTAAAAAGTTTATTAAAAGGTAAGGGAGTATATTTTTTAACTGATAATTTAAGAAAGAATGAATATTACAGAGATGATTATACAGTATCAAATCATATGACATTAGATAATTTGTTGATGAATTTAGATGAATATGTTATGACAGTATATATTTATTTGTATCATGAAAAAATGAATAAATGGCTGTATATAGATATGCATGAACCAGCTTTGAGAGAGTTAAAAAAGGAAGTATCAAAAATAGAATTGAAACTATCAGATAATTTATTAGAAAAAGATTTTGGTTTATTTATAGCACAAAAACTAAAATCATCAGGAATAAATGCATATAATGTAGGAAAAAGAGGAATAGAAAAATTATGAGAGGTGTAAAAAGTCTTTACAAATAAAAAATACGTGATACAATACAGTATAGAAAAAAATTCCATACTCAATATGAAAATTAATGTAAAATTTAACTTAAATCACGAAAACCTGACCTTTAAATTTTTAGCTTTTTGGTTAAAAAATAGGTCAGGTTTTTTGTTATTTATTCATAAGTCATATTATCGGACGTTAATATCGATTAGAATTAGGTTAAAAAAATAGGTCTAATTCCCGGGTAATTTTTTCTGTGGAATGTTTACATTGTTAATGTATTTTAAATTAATAAATTAGTGTATTGACAAAAATTTCCCATGTGATATAATAAATATGAAAACGAATTTAAAAGATAAAAATCGCTAAGAAAGATTAGGTGTAGACCTAATCTTTTTATTTTGTTATAATAATTTGTGGTTTTAGCGAGCCATAATCTTTTAAATTCGGAGGAATACAATGTTGAAAGTACTTCTGATAATCTTTTTTTTGATTATCACAAAAATACTTTACTAAAGTATTCCTCACCCCGTTAGGGGAAAGATAAATCTAACAATTTTATTTAATAAAAATAAATAAATAGGAGAAAAAAATGGATTATAAAAAACTATTAGAGAATGAAAAGGTACAGTATATTTTAAAAAATATAATTGATTATGAAACAATGGTTTTTAGGGGTAGAGTTATAGAAAAACTATCATTCATTCTTAAATTATTAGATGATATTGAGCATGAAAAATATCCTTTAGAGGAATTATATAAATTAACAGAATCTTTCAAAGAAGTGGGATTATTTTATAGAAATTGGGAATATTATAAGCAGATGGCAAAAACTCAAGAGTTGATATCATTAATTGAATTTATAGATTATATTTTAGACTATCTAGGGAATATTAATTTAAATTATTTTTATAGTTTACACGGTCTAAAAAAAGAAAATCTAATATATCTAAAAAATCTTATTTTAAATGATTTTTATGATCCAAAAATTGAAAAACAAAAACAAGAAAAAAAGAGGGAAGAAGAAGAAAAATTTATTATTGATTATTATAAAATTCAAAACAATATATCTAAGAAAGATATTGAAAAGTATATAAATTATAACAGAGAAATAATTAGTATAGATTCTCCAAAAATTGAAAATATAAGTTATCCAGTTATTGTATTCAAGTATAAAGATAAAGAATTAATATCTATTTCAAAAGTAACCCAAAATCTATATAATAATATTGGCGGTTCAATAATGAGAGATGATATAGATTCTTTTGCATTTATGCATGTTTCTGAAAATATATTAAATGAAATTTATTTAGAATGTTTATTACATTTTCAGCCTAAAAAAATTACTTCAAATTCTTTTGGGATTGCAAATTCATTATATGTTACATTTTCTAAATTAAAAAAGAGGTATAAAGGAGTATATAAAAATAAGTTAGAAGATATTATTGATAAATATAATGTTCCAATATATAAGATAAGAGATCAGTTTTATGTTGTTCATAGGGATAAATTTGATGAAGCATATGAAAAAGAAATTAAAGTTAAAAGATAAATTCTTGATAAATTAAATTTCAAATTTTAAAGTAAATAAACCTCTACCTTTTTTTACACCATAAAAAGGTAGTTTTTTATTGTATATAAAGCCTAAAATAATATATTATAGACAGGTGTAATAAAAAGATAAATAATTAATTTACAAAAAATGGCTTATTTGCATTTTTATAGAAATATGGTATAATATGTATGAAAACGAAGATTAAGTTTTAAAAATTTGTGACAAATAAGCTAGACGTATGTCTGGCTTTTTTGTTATAATAATTTGTGGTTTCACAAAGCCACAAAAATTTAATCTTCGGAGGACAGCTATGCGTACTTTGTTAATAGTCGTTATATTATTTATAGCGATTAGCAAAATACTGTATTAACAGTTCCTCAGCCCCGCATGGGGCTTTTTTAACATAAAAATTTCCGCTTGAAAAGTGTACCAAAATAGCGGAAAAATAGAAAAAACGTTTGATATAGAGAATGACTAAAAAAAATAAAATAAAAATAGTTCCGTGCTAAATCCGCACGGCTGAACATTAAGAATTTTCTACAAAAATTCTGAACGTTCTCAAAGCCTATATTCAATGTTCATTTTTAATTTTATTAAGAAACTTTTCAATCTTCCCAATTACAGATTTATGATAAGGTCTTATATCTCCACCGTAGAGCTTAATACAATAGATAGTTTGTGATTCCTCAACAAACCTTATTGTATACGTGGTATTATCAATAGTAAATGTAATAGGTGCTGAATGTTCTAAAATCACAGTACCATGAAAATTACTCATAAACCATTTTTCAATTTTATAACTTTTCTTGACATCATAAAAAAAATAATATTCTGACATTTTCCACCTCAAATTTTTATTATAATTATTATAACAAAAATAGTTATAAAATATAATTGTATAAATATTCTGAATTTTGTATAATAATACTAAGTGTGTATAAAAAATCGGAGGTATTAACATGCAAATAATATTAAGAAATAAGAGATTGATATATAGATAAATGAAATAAGGAAAATATAAATAAAAACTTATAAGAGCCTTATGGCTTTTTTTTATGTGAAGAATTATTGTATATTCAAATGAAACTATAATATTAATCACTAAAAAAACAAAGGGTAAATTAATATAATTGTATCGTTAAAATAACATGGAAAGGAGGCGGATATTTTTTAATTTAATGAGTTGCAATAGTGGATTAATACCATTAATATAGATTGAAAAATAACATTAAAATATGAAAGAATCACATTTAGAACAAGAAATCAAAGAGCTTTATGATTTATTAGAGCAAGTGGAACAATCAAGACATGAAAAGTTAAATATGACAACAGATGAACAGGTAACAGAATTAGAAAGAATAAAATATAAATATTTTAAAAAAGGATATTTAGCTTGTATGTTAGGAAAATAGGAGAGAATTCTCCTATTTTTTATTGATAGAAAACTTTATAAAGGTTTCTATTTTACCCCAAATTTCAATATCATTTTTATAAAACATTTGTGTAGAGTCCGAGAAAAAATCTTTAAGAGAAAGGACATCATTTAAGCAGTGGTAATAAGCAATGAGGATTTTATTATTATAAAAGAAAATGCCTAAATCATCATATGATAGTTTATCACTGGAATATAAAAAAATATACTCATTATATTCAATAGCCTTATATTGTACATCATAAGGAAGTTTAATAAATTTTTTAGGGTAATATGAATCGCCCTTATGATTAAAGACTTCAATTTCTTTATTTTTATAGGCAGATTGTTGAAAATGATTAAGTTTAACATAGTTCTGAATATCTTCATCATTAACATAATCAATAATTTTAAGAAGACTAAGAGGATTAACGTCATATGCTTTAGCAATAGCATTAAGATGTTTAACATTAAGTCTTAGTATTCTACCTTCTTCTAATCTATTGATAGTAGAAATATCAACCCCTGAAAGTCTGTCTACATCACGAAAAGAAAGGTCTTTCTCAATCCGAAGTTGTCTAAGTGCATTTCCAAACTGTTTTGCTTTTATGTTATCGATTAAAAACATTTTTTAACCACTCCTTATAAATGAAATATTAAATAAATTATACCTTTAATGTTATAAAAAAACAAAATTTTTTTGAAGCTTGAGTAAACGTTACCCATATAGAAATAATGTATTATGCGATACTAAACAAAAATAAAACATAAAATAAAAACGTTTCAAAACTAATTGACATCAAACGTAAATAAATGTAAAATGTGAGTAAACATAAATATATATTAATACAAATCAAATTCATTTAAATGAATGGGAACGATCTAAGGAGGTATGTTGTGAAAGAAAAAAAAGAGGAAATTTTACTAAATCTAAAGAGGGAGATACAAAAGTTATGGGAAAATCAAGAATTAAGCAATGAATTAATGGAAAAGATACAAAAAAAAGCACATGAATTATTGGGAAATAGTATAAAAAGTGGAGATTTAACCAAAAGCGAAGCTTTAGAGGTAGCATTAAAAGGAGAGTTGCATATATTTTCTATAGTGGGTGCAGAAGTATCAAAATGTCTTTATAACTTAGGAGAAAAAACAAAAGATTTATTACAGTCAAATGAAGAATCAGACAAAGAAAAAGCAGAAAAAAATATAAAACAGCTTTTAAGAACAAAAGATTGGTTAAGTAAAACGGATTTAGACCCGAAAAAGGAAATAAGCTATTGGATAGACAGTTTTTTAGAAGAAAATTATAAATTAAATTAGTATAAAATTATTGAATATGGAGTGATAATATGGGAAAAAAAGAGATGAAAAATTGGGGTGAAACAGTAAATGGAATAATAGAGGTACTAGAGGAAGCTGAAAGAAATCAAGAATTGGCAGTAAAATTATTAGAAGAACAGGTTATATCAATGATAAATGATATAAATATTCAAAGAGAAAAAGAGTATTTAAAAATTGCGAAGTTAAAAAAAGAAATATTTAAATTTTATAACCTGTATTTTTCGCAAAATAAAAAATTAGTTGAAGATAAAATTGAAAAAAAAATGACTAACTTAATATTAATGGTAGATAAAAGTCTCTAAATAACTTCAATAATATAAAAAACTTTTCCAAGTATAGAAATTTCAGAACTTTCTCTGAAAAAGACATCACTGGAAATAAAGTCAGAAATAAAAACAAAATTTTCTTTAATTGCATATTTTCCAATGTGAATTTTACCTTGAATTTCAAAAATACCGGTATCATCTTTATTTAAAATATCGGTTTTTTTGAAAATAAAAAATTTTTTAGAACTAAAAAAAGCCAATAATTCATTGTTAGAGTTTGTAATATTCAGAAAGCTTCTGTATTTATCAGATAGAAATGCTTCTTTGTTTTTTAAAACAGGAATTTTCAATTTTTGTGATTTAAAGTTTAAATTTTTATTTTTTAAAATACTTGAAAAAGAAGTTATATCTTTTTCTTTAACATATCCAAGGATAAGATAAAACTCTAAGACGTTTACATCATACAATTCAGCCAATTTCTCTAAAAAAAGAGGATTTATTTTTTGTATTTCACCATTTTCAATTCTATGTAAAGAAGCTCTATCAAGATTTGCTTTTTTAGCAACTTGAAGAAGAGTTAAATTATTTTGCTTTCTTAATTTAGTAATATATTTTGCAAATTCAATATTTGTTTTATTTTTATTAATCATAAAATCACCATTCCAAACTAATTGTATCAATAAATACAGAAAAAATAAAAAAAATCTCTAAAATGGGATTTTTTTTATTTGACTTTATGAACAAAAAAAGGTATATTAAAATTATAAAAAACAAAAAATTATGGGGTATAAAATGGCAATATTTAGATTAGAAATAAAGTCCAAAAAAGGGAATATAGCAATGGCACATTACCAGTATGTGAATCGAGATGGACGATATAAAAACAAAGAAGATTTAGAATATAAAAAAGAATTTAACATGCCAAAAGAATTTGAAAATGGAAAAGATTTTATAAAAACAGGAATAGAAAATGAACAGAAAGACGGAATAATAGCTTATTCATTTACAGTAACTTTACCAAAAGAATTTAGTCAAAAAGAAAATGAAAAGTTGATAGAAAATTTTTGTAAAAAAGAGTTTTCAGAACATGTATATATGATAGCAATTCATAACCCGAACGGATTAAATCCTCATGCACATGTATTAGTTAATGAAAGAAAATTAGATAATATTGAAAGACCAAAAGAACAGTTTTTTAAAAGATATAGACCTAAAAACCCTGAAAAGGGCGGAGCAAAAAAAGCAGAAAGAATAAACTCAAAATTTTTTTATAAGCAGATACGAAAGAGTTGGGAGGAATCTTTAAACGAGAAGTTGGAAGAGAAAGGATATACAAAAGTACGGAGTGAAAATAAATATTTTTTAAAATTAGAAGAGGTAACCTCACGGGAAGAAAACAAGGAATTATCTCAAGATGAATTGAAAAAAATAGCGAAAGAAGAACTGAAAGCAGAGAGGGGTTTTAGAAATAGAAAAGAGATAAACAAGGAATTATTTGAAATAAAAAAATCAGAAATAAAGGATAGACTGGTATCGAATCATTTAAGAAGTAAAGAACTAAAAAAAGAAATATGGTTAATAAATTATAAGCTAAAATCATTAGATGAAATGGCAGTAAATATTTATACCAAAGGGAACTTACAAAAAAATTACAGTAATAAAATAAAGGGCATAAGAAAGGAAATATACCAAAATAAAAGTAATAAAAATGAGTTAAAAAAATTAGAAAATAAGTTACAGAAAGTCATTAATAATAAAGAAGAATTTTTAAAAAAATATAGAACAGATGAAAATGTATTGAAGTTAAAAAAGGAACTAAAAAGTAAATATGAAATAGAAAAAAATAAAAAATTAGCAGAGCAAAGGGCATGTCATGCAGAGATAAAAAGCATTATAAAAAAGTCATCTTTAAAAGAAATGCAAGAAGTAATGAGAGAGTTAAAAAGCCAAAAAGGATTATCAGAATTAATAAAAACAGGCGAGCAGGAACTAAAGAAAAATGAAATTGAAAATAAAAAAGTGAGGGGGAAAATATCAAAAGCAAGTAAAGAAATATCAGAAAAAATTGGAAAGTTAAAGGGGATAATAAAACCTAAAAAAGAAAATAAAGATGTAAGTTTTAACATCAATTTACGAAAGATAAAAGAGGAAGAAAAAGGAGAAGAAATGGAAAGGTAATTAATCTAAATTAAATCCTAAAAATTGATTTTTAGGAAAATACACAAAAATCATGATGAAAAAATAGAAAAAATAATTTGTGTATCAACTTCTGTATAAAGCTATTATGAATAGGTGTAGAGGGCAAAAAAAAGTACACAATAAAATCAAGACAAAAAAAACTTGTGTAGATTGTTCTAAAAGCAGTAAAAATCGGGACAAAAATTATATTTTTGTACTGCACGGTTCGTAGTTTTTTCAAAACTACCAAAGCACCGTGAAAATATCTTAATGATATTTTAAACAGAAATCCGACAATAAAAAGTCGGAATTCTGTCAAAATTTTTCAAATTTTGTTTTCCACTTCGTGAAAAAACTCCGCTTCGCTTCGTGTTAAAAAGTAAATATTTTTATAAATAAAGTAGTAAAAATATTTTCTTTTTTTCAGGAATAAGAAAATAGAAAAATGTGTTTTTAAAAATAAAAGTATGTAATAAAAAAGTTTTAACCATAATTTTTTATAAGTCTATGAAGTTAATAGAACTAAAAAAATTATGAGCCAAAGAAAACTAAAAAAAAAAAAGATTTTTAAAACATAATTTTTGAAAAAAATGGTGGATATAATTCACAGAAATTTTTAAATTTATGTGCCATAAAAAAATGAAAATAAGATTTTTAAAACACGATTTTTGAAAAAAATAGTGGAAGTAATTCACAGAAATTTTTAAATTTATGTGTCATAAAAAATAAAAATAATATTTTTTAAAACACGATTTTTGAAAAAAATAGTGGATATAATTCACAGAAATTTTTTAAATTTATGTGCCATAAAAAAATATCATTTCATTTTTAAAAACTTATTTCTGAAAAAAAATAATTACAAGGAGAGGATAAATGCAATCATTTATTTTAGAAAATCACAAGAATAAAATTTTAAATAAGAGGAATTTTATTTTACTTATTTTATTATTTAGCTGTACCTTTTTAGGATTTTCACAAACAACAGGGGGAGGGATATTAGCACCACTGGTAACTTTTTTAAATGATATATATAACTCTATAATTGTTGTTGTTGGAATAGGGGCAGCCGTAGTAATAGCACTTGCAATTTTTAGGCATGTTGCTGATCCGAATATGGCTCAATTAATTTTAGTAGTTATAGGTTCAATATTAGTAGTTGTTTTAGTTTATAAAGCTAAAGATATGATAACTATGGCAGGAGGTTCAACATTAGAACTGGAAGTTATAAAAAATCTGTACTTTTAAATGAATGAACAGAAAAGGAAAGGAGGAAAATTGTCAATTAAAGGTAAAAGTAAATTTCTATCAAAAGATGTTTTAAATAAAAAAAAAGAAGCGAACGCATTGGATATAAGAATTCAATTATTAGATGAATTAAGACGAGAGAAATTTATAAAAGGAATTATGTTTTTTGTCATTGTTATTTTAATAGTAATTTGTGCTTTTTTATCAATTAGAAATCGATATATTCCATTTATTGTGGAAGTAAAAAAAGAAACAGGCGAAATTGAAAATGCCAAAATTATAAGTAATACAAAACTAAATATGAGTGATTTACAAGAAAATCAAATAAATTATTTCATATCAAATTTTATAACTAATATACGTTCAGTAACTTACGATAAAAAACTTTATCAAAGGAAATTAGATGAATCAAATTTCTTTCTAACTGCTGAAAGTCAGAAAGAATTAAAAACAGCTTTGATAGATAATAAGACTGCTGAAAAAATGGAAAAAGGGGTTAGTGTAAATGTCCAAATAAAAAATTTTAATAAGATAGAAGATGGGAAATATCAGATAACATGGCAGGAAACTTACACATCAACGGACGGAACTTTTAAAGAAAATTTTTTAGGAATATTCACAGTAGATACAATACCCGTGACAAATCAAAAAATGATACAGCATAACCCACTAGGAATATTAATAACCAAATTATCAATATCTAAAACTAACTAATTTTAACTAAAAATAGAGGAACTAGAAAGAGAAGGGAAAATGAAATTATTTAAATTTTTAGAACATCATTTTGAAAAAATTGAGAAAATATATATAAAAATTTCAATTTTCATACTAATAATAGCGTTTATATTCTCTTTTGCATTAATAATAATAGATGGAATAGATAGTATAAAAAAAGCTCCATTCAAATGTATAGAAGAGAAATTATATATGGAAGAAAAACATCATAAATTAGTGAATCAAAATAAAAAATGTGTTGTTATAAATAAAACAATATATATTCGTGAAAATGGAAATTTAGAAAGAGCCTATTGATTTAAAAAGTGAAGAAGTGTAAGAAAGTGAGAGGGAAAAAATGGTATCAGGAGATAATGTTTTAAGTAGAACACTGATGTTAGGTCTTATGCTGTGCATTACATTAATAATGTTAAATATGATGTTTTATTTTGAAAAAAACCCATTCAAATGTGTAGAAAATAATTTATATACAAATGATAACCAAAAATTAGTAGGTCAAAATAAAAAATGTACTGTTATAGATGGGGAAATTTATATTTATGAAAATAGTAATTTAAGAAAAGTAAAAATGGAAGATATTGAGAATAAAATTATTGAGATTTTAGAAATTGAAAAGTTAGAAGAAAGAGAGGGAAAATGAAAAAAGGAATATTAATGTTAGCATTTTTGTCATTTTTAACATTTGCAAGCGATAAAAATGCCCCTGTTATTCCTCGTGAGGACATAACATATAAACCAAAGGTTCAGTACAGTAGCACCCCTGATGTTATAAGCGGACGGGATCAGGCAAAGACAAAAACACAAACTATTTTTACATATAATGAGAATAATGTATACAGGATTTATGCAACACCTAATTTTTTAACAACATTACAGTTAAATGCTGATGAAAAAATAACTTTCCTTGCTGGTGGAGATACTGAAAACTGGCAAATAGAAGAAGCGCAGGGGGGAAAGAAAAACGGAACTTTTATTTTTCTGAAACCTATAGAGGAAGATTTAAAAACAAATATTGTAATTACTACAAATAAAAGAATATATAATCTTCAAGTTTCATCAACTGATGATGAATATAATAGTTTGGTTAAATGGAATTACCCAGAGGACGCTGAAATTGTAAAAAAATTTAATGATGAAAATTCAGAAACACTGGCGACTTCTGCTGAAAATCTAAATATGAATTATACAGTTACAAATAAAAATTATCCGTTTGCACCTGTAAGAATATTTGATGACGGACAGAAAACATACTTTGAAATGAAAGAGGGAATACAAGAAATGCCTACTTTATTTGCAAAAGGAGATGATAACAAGTATTCACAAGTAGTATTTAGGGTAGACGATAAAGGGAAATATGTAGTTGACAGGACAGCACAGAGATTTATGTTTATTCTTGGTAAAAAAAGTAGTGTTGTTGTCAATAAATCATATTTAAATTAGGGGGCGAAATGAACGAAAATAACTTATTAGATGATGAATTTACTCCTGACGGAAACGATCCATATAATGAAACGGATAGTAAGAAGAAAAAAAATATAATTATGTATGTAGGAGCAGTTTTAGGGACAATTGTATTATTGTTTTTGATTTTTGGAACTGGGAAAAAAGAAAAAAAAGATAAGTCTGATGTGGAACTTCAAACCGCAGAACAAACGATAAAAGCGGATAATTTAAAACAAGATGAAGAAATAGAACAACAGGAGCAGAAACAGAATATTCAGCAACAAGGGTACGGATATAATGACGAGTATTTAAATGATGACTTTAATTCTAATCCGCAAAATAATATTCAAGGACAAACACTACCGAGCAATTATGAAACAGATGAGATAGATAATTCTTACGGAAGTATAAAAAGAGAAGTACCTGACATATATTCTCATGATTCTGTTGAAAATACATCAGAAAAAACAAAGGACAAAGGCAAAAAAAGTGGGATAGGATTTAAAAGTAATAGTGTTCAGCCAGTTCAACCAGTAAGTCCTCAAAATCAGGAAAATCAAACACAAAATCCTTTACAGAATGAGAGTAAGAGTGATAAAGACAAGAAAAATGAGTTTATAAATAGCAGTAAAAGAGGAAGTTTTATTTTAGGACAACAGCTAAATCAGCCAGTAAGTATATATGAGTTAAAGGCAGGGAGTATAATTCCGATTACTTTGACAACAAGAATTAATTCAGATTTACCAAGTGATATAACGGGAATTGTCAGGGAAGATGTCTATAATACAGTAAATGGTAAATTTCTGCTAATTCCGAAAGGCTCAAAAGTATATGGTACATATGACAGTAATATTTCATATGGACAAAACAGGCTCTTAATGGTTTGGCAGAGAATCCAAATGCCTAATGGATTTACAATAAATCTTGAAAATATGCAGGGAGTAGATATGTTAGGGCAATCAGGAGTAAAAGGAAACGTTAACAATCATACTCTAAAGTTACTAAGAAGTGTAGTATTATCAAGCTTATTTAACTTTGCTTCAAATGGTATAAAAATTAATTATAATGCAGGGAAATCGGGAAGTGACAGCAAAAATCAGGTTATCTTAGGAAATGTTGCAGATGATACATCAGGAAAGATACAAAATATAGGCGATAAGATTGTTGAAAGAGATTTAGACTTGCAACCAACCATAATAATAAAAGAAGGGGCGAGAATGAATATTTTTGTAAATAAGGACATGCTTTTATATCCATATAATAAGTTAAAGACAGCAAGGCGATAAATATGGATAATAAAGAACGAAAAAAAAAGATATTTATTCAGACCAAAAGTAAATTAATAATAGTGGTAATAATGACTATTTTAATAAATTTCATAGGATTTCAAACTTCAAACAGGGCTTTTTTAAAGAAATATAATAAAAAGGAATCTACAGCATATTATTTATATGACTATGAACAATCAAATCTTTCTTTAAAACTAACTAATTTTACTAAGAAAGAAAAGGATTTACTGGAAAATTTAAAATCTACAATGGATATGAACAAAATGTTGCTAGATAACTTTTATGTAGGATATAAAACTTCTCCTAAGACAGAAGCACTGGAAAAAGAGTTTAAGGAAAAAAAAGAGGCATATTTCAAATCATTAGGAGAAGTTGAAGCCCAAAAGAAGAAAATAAAAAAACTGGAACAAATGAGAATACAGCAAATATCAGTTAATGAATTAAAGTCATTGAAAAACACTGAATATAAGTATAACGGGGCAGAAAAAGGCAGTATTAAAAGAGAAATGTTTAAAAGAGGAATATATTTTTTCCTCTTCTCATTAACCCCTTTCCTGTTATTACTAGAAATAAAAAATAAAGATACACACGGAAGTGCAAGGTGGGCGAAAATATCGGATTTAGGAGAAAGAAAGACAGAAGATGATGATGTAGACCTTTTAGTAGAAAAAGGTGTCACATTAGGCAGATATAACGGTATAACGCTATATGACAACTCTAATACTCATGTTTTGGTTTGTGCACCGACAAGAAGCGGAAAAGGAGTGGGAATAATAATACCTTCCTTAGTCCATTCTTGGACAGAAAGTGCTGTTGTTTTGGATATAAAAGGAGAAAATCAGGTACTAACATCAGAAGCCCGAAGAAAAAACTTAAATAATAAGGCTATAACTCTATTTTTAAATGATAGACGAAGTATAAAGTATAATCCGCTTGAAGAAATAAAATTCAATACAAGCTTTGAACAATCAAATGCAAGAAGTATAGCAGAAATAATAGTAAGTACAGGGGCTACAGGAAGTCTTGATTTTTGGGAAACGTCAGCATTAGACTATTTAACTGGAATTATGCTTTATTGCCTTTATACAATCGGAGAAGATAAAAACGGGGAAAATAGAAAAGCGAATTTATATGATGTAGTAAATTTTTTCTCACAGAATAAGGTTCAAAAAATAGCAGAAAAATTAATAAATAAACCCATTTTAAGCGAACTTGAAGCATATAACCTAAGAAATTATTACCCTATAGAAACAGAATTAATAGATAAGGGAATTCACCCTTTTGTAAATAAAATAATGATAAAAATAGCGAATGAACCAGAAAAAACCTTTGGCGGACAGTTAGCTACTTTAAAAACTAAAATGTCAGTGTTTGAACAGCCTGAAATAGTAAATAATCTTTCTAAAAGTGAATTTTCAATAAGAGATATAGCGAATTACAAAAAGCCAGTAACTTTATACATAAGAGTAAATTCTGATGAAATCCCAATTTTAAAATCTGTAATTAATATATTTGTTGCTCAATTAGTTAATGGGTTAATGAATAATAAGGAATTTGAAAAAAGTATATTTAAAAATACAAGCAGAACTTTGATTTTATTAGATGAATTTTCTCAATTAGAGAGAGCAAAAGCTATTGAAGATACAATAACATTTAGTGCAGGGTACGGGCTTAAATATGTAGTAATCTTACAAAATTTAGAACAGTTAGAAAAAAATTATACTAAGAATAATCCGTTTGTAGGAAACTGTCAGGTTCAAGTATTTAATACTCCTGATAAGACAGAAATGGCGAAAGAATTATCAGAAATATTAGGAGAGAAGACATTAAAAGTAAAAAATAGAACAAGTGCAGGAAACACAAGAAGTAGCATAAGTAGCAGTTATATAAGCCGAAGATTATTAATGCCTGACGAAGTCATGAGATATACAAAGAAAAAATCCATGTTAAAGGTAGGAAATAAGCCCATAGTATCAGCCAACAAGATAAGATATTTTAAAGAAAAATTTTATATGTCCAAAATAATAGAAGATGTAAATGTAAAACAGGACAAATTATAAGGAGAAAAAAATGTTTGATTTAGAGCAAGCCAAACAGGACTTAGAGGAACAAAAAAGACTTATAAAATCCATGTTAGGCGGAATAAATGAGTTTTTGGAAAGAGAAGATGTAACAGACATAATGTTAAATCAAGATTCATATATATGGATTGATACTTATACAGGAACAGAAAAAACAATAAAAATAAGTGAAGATAAGGCACAATCTATAATGCGGACAGTTGCAAAGTTCAATAATAAAGAATTGGACAACAATAATCCTATAATATCAGGAATTTTGCCGACTGGGGAAAGATTCGAGGGATTGACAGGGGAGATAACTCATTTTAAAACAGTTTTTTCAATAAGAAAAAAGGCAAATAGAATAATTGCTCTTGATGAATATGTAGAAACAGGTTTTATAACTAAAGAACAAAAAGAATATATAACTGAAAATGTAAAAAATAGAAAAAATATATTGGTAGTTGGTGGAACATCATCAGGAAAAACAACATTTACTAATGCCTGCTTAGATATATTAAAAGACACAACAGATAGAATAATAATGTTAGAGGATACGGACGAATTACAATGTCCTGCTCCCAATCAAATAAAATTGAAGTCTACTGCAATAATAGAAATGAAAACTTTACTACAAAGCACTATGAGAATGAATCCGATCAGAATTATAGTAGGAGAATTACGGAGAGGAAAAGAAACCCAAGAAATGTTAAAAGCTTGGAATTCAGGACATAGTGGCGGATTATCAACAATTCATGCTGATGATTGCAGAGGTGGACTTCTAAAATTAAAACAATATTTACAAGAAGAAACAGAGGGGGATAGTTCTTTAATGATAGCTAATTCTGTTCATGTATTGATAAATATAGTAAAAGAAAATAACAGAAGATATGTAAGGGAAATAATGGAAATAAAGGACTATAACGAAGAAACAAAAAAATATGAATTACAAAAAATCTAAAAAAAGGAGAAATAATGGAAATAAAAGTGACAAAGGTATTATTAGAACAAAAAAAATCTTTTGGAGTTACGACATTATGTCTAGGTATTGAAATAGCGATTGTTTTTATTTTGTTTCTAATATTAGGGTGGATTTTTTCAGTAATATTTATAATAATAGCCCATCCTGTTTCAGTTGCTTTAACCAAAAAAGATTCATTATTTATAGATATTACTATCCAAAATCTTGATAATCCAAAGGAGCTATATTTTTAATGATATTAGGAAAACGAATAAATCCAAGAAGCCTATTAAAATACTATGTTCCTTATGAGTGTTTTGTTGATGAAGAAAAGTCAATTGTTTTTAATAAAAACGGTTCTCTGCAAAAAACTTTTAAAATAAGATACGCTGACTTGGAATATAGTATTCCAGAGGTAGAAAATGACGTAATTATAAAGATAAATAATGCTTTAAAAAGACTTGATGAAAATTTTACATTACAGTTTGAGGTTCAGAGAAAGTCTATCAATAAAGGTAAAGAGCATATTGAAAAAGAAATAATACCCATACCAACACTAAAAATATGGAAAAAACAGGAAGAAAAAGCAAATTACAAAAGTTTTTTCAGAACAGAATATTATTTAACAATAACTTACAACATAGAATTTGAAGTACAAAATGGTGCAATTATAAATATGTTAAATGCTTTCAGAGCCAAAAGTATAAAGTATAACCAGTTGAAAGCGGAAAAAGTATTAAATGAAGCCTTAGAAGCTTTTAATACTAAGGTAAATGACTTTATAAACAGGCTATATAATGTAACTCTTGCAGTAGAGGAAGTTAAGGGCGAAGAATTACTAGGATTTCTCTATTCACAGGTAAATATGGAATTCAGAGACAGAATAGAAATACCTAGAAATATACATATAGATGAACTTGTAAGTGTATCAAACCTAAAATATAATCAGAAAACAGCAAAAATAAATGATTTATATTTTGCGACAATATCATTGTTTGATTTTCCTGATACAGTCAGAAGTCGAATTTTTGAATCTTTGGAATCTCTGAATTTTGAGTTTAGATTTTCAAGCAGGTTCAATATAATTTCAAAAGAAGAAACAAATAAAATGTTTGTAGGTTATAGAACACACTATAGAGGACAAACACGAAATGGTGTTCAATATATAATCGAAGCTTTAACGAAAAAGCAGTCAGAGAATATTGATGAGACGGCTAACGAAAGAGCCGAAGAAGTAAACGAAGCCTTGAATAGTTTAAAAAGAGGGGAAGCAATCTTTGGGTTTTATTCATCAAATATAATTCTATTTGATAAGAATTACGAACAATTACAGAAAAAAATAAATGAAATTTATAAAATAATAACTTCAAATGATTTTATTTGTAAAAACGATACTATAAATGTATTTGACAGTTATTTAGGTTCAATGGCAGGAAATATTCAAAGAAATAAGAGAAGATATATTTTACCGTCTTTTGTATTTACTTGCTTAATTCCAATATCCAGTAACTTTTTAGGGTATAGTAAAAATTATTTTTTTAATGCCCCTGCATTATTAACTGCCAAAACAAGAGCAAACGACTTATTTCATTTTAATTTGCATGTAGGCGACGTAGGACATACATTTATAGTTGGACAGACAGGGGGTGGGAAATCAGTTTTACTAGGATTAATAGCTTCACAATTCATGAAATACAAAAATGCACAAATCTTTTTCTTTGATAAGGACAGATCAGCAAGAGTATTAACAGAATGTTCTAATGGAGTATTTTACGATTTAGGCGGAGATGATTTTTCATTTCAAATAATGGAAAAGATAGATGATTCAGGATATAGAACATTTGTAAAAGAATGGTTACTTGATATTTTAGAAATAGAGGGAGTAAAAATAACTCCTGAATTAAGAAACTACTTATTTGAATCAGTTGATAAATTTTCATTACTTCCTAAAGATGAGAGGACATTTAGTGGATTTCTACATTTTATGCCGAATAAAGATTTAGACGAAGCCTTTAAAATGTATGCAACAGGGAATTACAGAAAATATTTTAATAAAGGTGCTGAAATAGATACCAAAAGTCAGTTTCATACCTTTGAAATGGGTAATATAATGAACAATGAAAAATTATCTAGTTTAATTTTAAGCTACCTGTTTCATTATATTGAGTATGAGAAACTAAATGACGGAAATCCAACATTAATAATACTTGATGAGGCATGGCTCGCTTTAAAAAATGAAAAAATGAAAGATAAAATAGAGGAATGGCTAAGAGTATTAAGAAAAAAGAATGCAAGTGTAATATTTGCAACTCAAAGTTTAACAGAGATAAATAATTCAAGTATATCTTCTGTAATATTAGACCAATGTAAGACTAAAATTTATCTGCCTAATGAAAATGCCAGAGCCTATGAAGATTTATATATAAAAATGGGGTTGAATTTATCAGAAATAGAAAAATTAAGATATGCATTACCCAAAAAAGAATATCTTTATAAATCTGAAAGAGGGTCTAATATGATAAGTTTTGATTTAAGTAAGTTAGAACTGGCTTATTTAGGCTCATCAAGAGCAGACGACTTAAAAAAGATTGCAGAAATAATAAAAGATAATAAAGATACAGAAAAAATAAATAAAGAATGGCTTGAGTATAAAGGCTGTTAAGAAAGGAAAGTGAGAATGGCAAAACCTAGAAGAAAGTCAATAAAAGAAAGGTTAGACGAAACTGAAAAAGAATTAGAAAAGTTAAAAGAACAGTATTCAGAAGAGATAAAATCAAAAACACATAATATATTTGTAAAAAATAAACTGGAATCTCTTCTTGATGATGAGAATTATTTAAAAGTATTGGAAGAAGCAATTATAAAATCGGCTAATACTTATAAAACAACTCATCAAAATAATAATCTTTAATAGAAAAGAGGAAGTATGAAAAAATTTAAAAGCTTAATATTCTTATTATTAGCAATAAATATATTTGCGTTAGCTGATAATGGAGCAAATTCTGAAAAATTAGAAAAAATATTTAATAATATAACAGAAAATAAGAATACAGATAAAAATTTAAAAATAGTAAATGATCTTTTGGACAAAAGAAATAAAGAGCTGAAAGACCTAAGATTACAGAGTGATTATATTATAACTCCTGAATATAATGAATGGCAAATCTTTTTCACGGGATTTTATAATCACTCAAACAGAAATTCAAAAAATAGCACAGTACCTTATGTGCTAAGTGAAGAAAATACTATAAAATCAATCAATTTAGGAAAAACTATAACAGTTAGGGAAGTAAACGACATTTCCCTGAATCCTGAAATAAATATAAATAGTAAAGTTGTAGCAGAAGCCCCACATATTGTGATACCGAATATAAGTTTACCGTCATTAAATGTAACTGCACCGAGTTTGTCGGTTAATCCTAATGTGGTAAGTCCGAATATTAATGTTAATACTAATATAAGTATACCTACAGTGGCATTAACCCCCATAACAGTGGTAAGTTTTGGACTGCCTTATTTCAATTCTGGGCTTGCTTCACTGTCACATAGATATAATTTACAGCCTGTAGCAGGATATTCGCAAACTTTAACAGCAGGAGGGACACAGGAATCAATAATTACATTGTATGGTTCATCAACATCAATGAGTTATATAGAAAATAATGGTGGTACTGTAATGGTCAAGCAAAATGGGAACATTAGGATCCAAAGAAATTGAATCTAGCCTGGTAAGGAGTAATAAACCCATT
>NZ_JAMZGM010000066.1 GCF_024158605.1 Sebaldella sp. S0638
ATAGATAAATCAATATATGAAAAACAAATCTTTTATTATATCAGATTTAATTTACAGACTTTCTTGCACACTCCCATGAATATAACAGTACCTTTTCTTTTTTATTCTACATCGAATATATTAAAACTAATTTTGCATAACAGCAGGATGTGATTTCAAGAAGTCTGTAAATATATTGCGTCATCCTTTTTCAATATCCGGACTATTCAGAACCACATCTGCATTATGACGTCTTCGCGTTCATTGCTGCCCATAAATTACCTCTTCTTAAAATTTATTTTTTATACTTTTCAAATCACTTTTTTTTATACTCAGGTCAAAAACTTTATCTTTAATTGTTATTATAATTTCTGAATATTCAGGATCTGCATTTATTTTTTCAAGATACCTTATGTAATTTTCAAGTCTGTCTAAAGCCTTTATACGATATTTTGCTATTTCGCCCACAGGTCTATAGCTTTTTTCTAAATTGTAGCCATCAATATCAAATCCTAATACTACAGCGGGTGTAATATTTATTCCCTCGTCTTTCTCATACTTTATGAGTTTTAACATATCCTCTATTTCAAATCTTATTTTTCGTTCGCACAGAACCTGCAGACACTGCAATTCTTTCTCTTTTACAAAAAAATCAGCTAACGGCTCAAAAAATTCACTCTCTTTATACCAACCTCCATGCGCACAGGAAATAAGTTCTTTATAGCGTTTTTCATCCAGCCACTCGTTAAAAACGTGTTTTGTCCCCTCCTGCCACACAGCTAAGGCTTTCTCTCTTTCTTCTGGTGTTTCGCTACTTTTTCTTTCTGTTGATATTCCTTTATCTTTCATCCATTTTCTGATTTCTTTGCTAAATTTTGTATAACTCAAATTATTCACCTCATTAGTTCATTGTATTGTCTTCTTATTCGAATGCCTGTCAATAAAAGGTTTCATATCATCTGCCATATTTTTATTTTTCAGAAATTTAGTATTTTTACAAAAATAATTATAAGAAGTATACCATGTCAAACAATATAACTCAATATTTTCTGTATTTATATTTAAGTATCTACTTTCTCCGACTCTCCAGCTAATAGTATTTTCATTTTTCACATACTCGTAAAGTCCGATAATATTTTAACAAATCCAATAAATTGTAAAAAAAGAAAGCTTATATAAATAAGCCCTTTTTTCCAAAACTTTATAATAAGTTACCGT
This sequence comes from Sebaldella sp. S0638, assembly GCF_024158605.1. Classification (NCBI taxonomy): domain Bacteria; kingdom Fusobacteriati; phylum Fusobacteriota; class Fusobacteriia; order Fusobacteriales; family Leptotrichiaceae; genus Sebaldella; species Sebaldella sp. S0638. Next base: position 1,198 of record NZ_JAMZGM010000066.1, read on the forward strand.
CTGCATCAATTGCTTTGTAAGCAGGACGAATAATCTTTTTATCAAAAACAATCTGTTCAATTCTGTGTGCATTCCAGCTAGCTATCCTCGAAGTGGCAAATAATGGTGTAAACATTATTTCCGGTATATTCAATAATTTATATACAAAACCTGAATAAAAGTCTACATTTGCACAAATTTCAAAATCATCTCCCCTGATTTCCTTAAATAATTCTTTTGAAATTTCCTCTATATTTTTATACAAATTAAATTCTTCGGTTTTATTCTTGGAAACTGCCAGTTCTTCTGCCTTTTCTTTCAGTAATTCTGCTCTTGGATCAGAAAGAGTATATATAGCATGCCCCATTCCGTATATAAGACCTGATTTATCAAATGCTTCCTTATGAAGAATTTTTCTCAGATAGTCTCTTAATTTTTCTTTATCAGAATAATCTACATTTTCTTTTATATTATTAATCATCTTTGAAACCATAGAATTTGCCCCGCCGTGTTTTGGACCTTTCAATGATCCTATTGCAGCGGAAATGGCTGAATAAGTGTCAGTTCCCGTCGAAGATACCACATGCGAAGTAAATGTGGAGTTATTACCTCCTCCGTGTTCTGCATGAATAACCAAAAGTAAATCGAGTGTAGTAGACTCTATTCGTGAAAAATCATTGTTGTGTCTAAACATATACAATATATTTTCTGCTATACTCAGATCAGCCCGCGGATGATGTATTACAAGACTGTCATTAAAATGTTTATGTCTGTAAGCATTATAACTATAAGTCAAAATACTCGGAAATTTTCCTATTATACTTAGTGCCTGTCTTATCAGATTATTTAATGATGTATCATCAGGATTATCATCTATAGTATATAAACATAAAACTGCTCTCTGAAGCTGATTCATAAGATCAATACTCGGTTTTCTCAGAAGAAAATTTTCCGTGAATTCTTCCGGCAGATTCTGAAATTCATTCAGACTGGCAATAAAAAGATTCAGTTCAGCTGATGTAGGTACTTCCCCGAATAAAAGCAGAAACATAGTCTTTTCAAATGAAAATCTATCCTCTACTTTTAATATTGCAGCGAGCTTTTTCAGTTCATAGTCTCTGTAATAAAGTCTCCCTTCCTCGGGAATCTTCTTATTATTTTCTATTCTATATCCATGCACAGAACCAATTTTTGTGAGTCCTACCAGTACCCCTGTACCGTTTTGATGTCTAAGTCCCCGCTTTACATCGTATTTTTCATATAGTTCAGGCTCTATGACATTATTCTGATTTATAATTTGTGAAAGAGAATCTAAAAATTTGTCATCCATTTAATCACTCCCGACTATAATTTTTTTATTATTTCTGCTGTAAGTTCCTCTGTTGTTGCACTACCTCCCAGATCTGCAGTCAAAACTTCCCCTTTTTCCAAAACCTTTAAAACTGCATTTTCTATTTGTACCGCTTTTTCATTTTCTTTTATATATTTCAGCATATCTATTGATGTAAATAATAATGCCAGCGGATTAGCCTTGTTCTGCCCCGCTATATCCGGTGCTGAACCGTGAACTGCCTCAAAAACCGCAATATCTTCACCAATATTAGCTCCGGGTGCCAGTCCCAATCCCCCTACCAAACCTGCACAAAGATCAGAAAGAATATCTCCGTACAGGTTCATAGTTACTATTACCTGATATTTTTCAGGGTTCATTACCAGCTGCATACACATATTATCTATTATTACTTCTTCTGTTGTTATTCCCGGATAATCCTTTGCGATCTCCCTTGCTGTATCCAGAAATAATCCGTCTGTTATTTTTAGTATATTGGCTTTATGAACCACAGTTACCTTGCTAAGATTATTGGCTTTTGCATATTCAAAAGCTGCTTTTATTATTCTGCTGCTTCCTTTTTTAGTGATTCTTTTTACAGCAATAGCTGAAGTTTCCTGTTCATTTTCGTACTTCTCCTCACCAATATATAGCCCTTCTGTATTTTCCCTGAATATAACCAAATCAATATTTTCATATTTTGTTTTTATTCCGGGCAGAGTTCTTATTGGTCTGATATTTGAATATAGATCATATTTTTTTCTAAGGTACACATTTATACTTCTGAATCCTTTTCCTATTGGTGTTGTTATCGGCCCTTTCAAAGCAACTTTATTTCTCTCTATACTTTTATATAATGAATCAGGAATAAGTTCCCCTGTTTCATTAAAGACTTTTTCACCGGCATTTTCTAATTCAAATTCCACCTGTACACCTGCTGCTTTAAATATATCAGTTACACTTTTTGATATTTCCGGACCAATTCCGTCTCCCGGAATGAGAGTTACTTTTCTCATAATTCCTCCTCTTTTTGTTATGTATTAAAATTCAGAACTTGTTGCAAAGTTCAAATATCCGCCATATTCCAGTATTTTCTTTTCTCTTTCGGAACCTGTAAATCTGGCTTCAAATTCTATATTTTTTGTTTTATTTGATATTTTAAATATTCCTGTTTCCAATGATGATTTTGTATCTTTGAATTCCAGTTCATCATATTCATCTATTTTGTCATAATCTTCTGTATTAATAAATTCCAATGGAATTATCCCTGCATTTACAAGATTCGCTTTATGTATTCTTGCAAAAGACTTTGCTATTACTGCTTTTATCCCCAGATATAACGGAAGCAGTGCCGCATGTTCCCTGCTCGACCCCTGACCGTAGTTATCTCCGCCTATTACAATACCGCCGTTGTTTTGTTCTGCTCTTTCCTTAAAATCAGGTATTATTGTAGAGAAACAATATTCAGATAACTTCGGAATATTCGATCTAAAAGGTAAGAGTTTTGCATTAGACGGACAAATATCATCTGTAGTAATATTATCCTTTGTTTTTAGTATTACCTTTCTGACAAAATCATTTTCAAGAGGTGTATTTATAGGGAAAGGCTTTATATTCGGCCCCATAACTATCTCTACATTACCTCTTCCTTCATCTGATTCAGGCGGATAAATATAATAATTATCATATAATGCATATTTTTCAGGGAATTCTACTTTTATATCGTCTCCAAAAGTTCTCGGATCAGTAAAATACCCCGTTATTGACGATACTGCTGCTGTTTCAGTACTCACAAGATAAACTTCTGCGTTCATCGTTCCGCATCTTCCCTTAAAGTTTCTGTTAAAAGTTCTTAATGAAATTCCTTCAGATTTCGGTGCCTGTCCCATACCTATACACGGACCGCATGATGCTTCCAGAACTCTTGCCCCTGCTGCTATCAAAGTAGCCAATGCGCCGTTTTCTGATATCATATTCATTATATTGCTTGAACCTGGAGATAAAACAAGGCTTACATCCGGATGTACCTTTTTACCCTCAAGTATCTTTGCCAGTTTCATAAAGTCTGAATAAGACGAGTTAGTACAAGAACCTATTGCTATCTGATCCACTTTTATTTTCTCATCTTCGGGTATTTCATGAACATTATCCGGACTGTGAGGAAATGCTGCAAGCGGCTCCAACTCATTCAGGTTTACTACTAATTTCTCATCATACACAGCGTCACTGTCAGCCGAAAGCGGTATGTAATCTTCTTCACGGCCTTGCTTTTTCAGAAAGTCCAGAGTTTCTGCATCACTTTCAAAAATTGATGTAGTAGCTCCCAGTTCTGCTCCCATATTTGTGATTGTTGCTCTGTCATCTACAGATAGTGATTTTACACCTTCCCCTGTATATTCTATTACATAGCCTACTCCGCCTTTTACTGTAAGTTCTCTCAGAACATGCAGTATTATGTCTTTAGCAGATACCCACGGCTGTAATTTCCCTTTTAATTCTACATTATAAACTTTTGGAGCTTTCAGATAGTAAAGCCCTCTGGCCATACCAATTGCCACGTCAAGTCCTCCGGCTCCTATGGCAATCATTCCAAGACCTCCTCCTGTAGGAGTATGACTGTCCGAACCAATTAATATTTTTCCGGGCTTTCCAAACTTCTCAAGATGAAGTCTGTGACATATCCCGTTCCCGGGCTTAGAAAAAACAATTCCGTGTTTTGCCGCTGAAGTTTTTATAAATTCATGATCATCGGCATTTTCAAAACTCGCCTGCAGCATATTGTGATCAATATACGCCACTGATACTTCTGTTTTTACCTTATCTACATTCATTGCATTCAGCTGTAAATAAGCCATTGTTCCTGTAGAATCTTGAGTCAGAGTCTGATGGACTTTAACACAGATTTCTTCTCCCGGTTTCAATTCACCTTTCAGCAAATTTTGACCTAGTATTTTGTAAGTTAAACTTAGTCCCATTCTTCTTTTGTCCTCCAAAAATTTATTTTATTAATATTTTTATAAACCTAAACTTAAAATAATTATATATTAAATATTTCTGTTTTTCTGATTTCACTGCTTTTCAAACGGTAAAACGCATATACTACCCAGCTTTGCACTTTTACATAAACATAAATATAAAATATTCAAACATACGTTTTGTTTATGAATAATGACGGTAAGTATATATATAAATGATATATAAGATTATAAGGTTAAAAAGGGAGTTTGTCAAGAGGTATTAAGAAATAATATTATCATATTTACAGAGTTCATCTATTTTCCTGAATATTCCCTATCTTATCCTTATATGATAACAGTAAAATTTCTTACTTGTCAAGAAAAAACAAGAGCCTGATCATATTTTTATGTGCCTTTTTTTTAATTACTCACAGCCGGTATAAATTAAAGGCCGGACTTCTTTAAGCCCAGCCTTTTAATATAGCTAATTTCTATTATAAATTCTCAATTTTACATTATTAAGGTCATTAATCATAAAATACCCGTCTTTTATATCTAAATCAGGATACTTTAGTATTTTTTGCGCATTATTTTTTATATGTTCGAATCTTTCGCTGTCTACCTCATATTCAATCATTTCAAGCCCTGAATCATTTTCTTCCCCGGGCTTTGATATTCTTGAATCCCAGTGATTAAATGCAAAATGATGATGATATCCGTCATATGACAAAAATACTGCCTTGGGCATTACAGATGTCTTATTCAAAAGCAATATATCCTCATAAAATTTTCTTATTGCTGGAATATCTATCCCCTGCATATGAACATGTCCTACTTTTGTTCCCACAGGCATTCTAAAGTCTGAATTACTGCTAAGATAATAAAGTTCATTGGCATTTAGCTCCAAAGTCTCCATAATTACATCACCATTTTTATCATACTTCCAGTTATCCTCTTTTCTGTCTGCATATATTTCAATGCCGTTGCCTTCCGGATCATTAAGATAAATAGCTTCACTTACCAGATGGTCTGCTGCACCTACTCCCTCAAATTTTATTTCTATAATATGTTTAAGAAAGCCGGCAAGATCTGTTCGTTCAGGTAGTAAATACGCTACATGGTATAAATTTGCCGTTTCAGGCTTTCTGTAATTAATTTTGCTGTTTGTTTTCAGTATAAGCAGAGTATCTCTGTCTGTTCCGAGTTCTGTTTCTTCTCTACTTTGTTTTCTTACTTTCATTCCCAGAACATTTTCATAGAAAGCTGTCATTTTATCTATATCTTTTACTTTTAATATTATTTTGTCTATTTTCATCATAATTAACACCTCTTATATTTGTATAAGCAATTATAATTCTTTTTGAAACAATTGTCAAGTAAAAAGAGACGGTTCATACAAAACCTAAATAGTCCACTCATTATGCACAATAGCAGTAAGGTAATATTTACCTTTATATAACTCATATACAAGTCTCAGGCTTTTCCAGTCCAGATATGCATATTTTTCAGTTCCCGGAATATAATATTCTACAATTTCACTATCTGGAAAAATACTGTTGATATTTTCATAAGTATTACCAGTCCCCATTATACCGTCAAAATTTGGTTCATATTCTATATAATCAGAATCATAAATAAATCTGTCAAAATAGTCATCAAATGTAAGTAAAATACGTGCCCCTGTTCCATCATAGGTACCCCAGACCAACTCTGCATTTTTATCATAAATTTTCACCAGTTCTTTTTCATCAATAACCATATTTTCATTATTCTTTATATCTGAATACGGTGAAAACAAAATTCCTTTTTTGGGATGTACATATTCAGCCAGAGCGTTTACATCTCTTTCTTTGATTAACTTTATTACTATCTGATTTGTTTTTTTCAGTTCATAAATATTTTCTTCTGAAACTTTTGGTTTAGCTTTTGAAAAAGCTGCTATTGACATTATAAAAATACAAATTATTACAAAAAGACTCCTCAACTTATACATTTTTCCCTCCAAATATTTTATTATCAGCTGGAAATCTCCTCTAAAGGAAAATCTCCAGCTGTAGTGTTATTTTTATACTTTCAGGTCTGAATCTATCTTCTTTATTAAATGATTGTATCTCACCAGAATTGGTTCCACTTCTTCATTTATAAATGCTTCTGTCTGTTTATCCGCAAACCCTGTGAATTTTCCTGGCTCCAGAATATTGTCCAGTTTTTCAGGACTTACTTTTATTCTTCCGTCTTTTTTTATTCTTTCTATAAGATCATTTGAAAGTCCTTCCAGTTTTACTCTTTTTGTAGTTTCCATTGATAATTCCCTTACTATCTCATGGACTTCCTGTCTGTCCTGTCCGTTTTTCACAGCTTCCATAATTATATTTTCAGAAGCCATAAACGGAAGTTCTTTCATAATATTTGCCTCTATTACTTTTGGGTAAACCACTATTCCGTCAAGTATATTCAGCCAGATAATAAGAATGGCATCCACTGCAAGAAATGCTTGTGGTATAGATAAACGCTTATTTGCCGAATCATCCAGAGTTCGCTCAAACCATTGCGTAGAGTAAACCAAAGCTCCGTTCATAGATAAAGACATTACGAACTTGGCAAGCGACGATATTCTTTCACTTCTCATGGGATTTCTTTTATAAGCCATAGCTGAAGACCCTATCTGATTCTTTTCAAATGGTTCCTCAAGTTCTTTCAAATGCTGCAATAGTCTCATATCATTAGTAAATTTATGTGCTGACTGTGCTATATTCGAAAGAAGTTCCAAAATATGGCTGTCTATCTTTCTGTCATATGTCTGTCCTGTTACACCTTGTAATTTCTTAAATCCTGCTTTTTTCGTAACCATTTTATCCAGTTCTCTTACTGTGTCAAAATCACCGTTAAACAGTTCCTTAAAGCTGGCCTGTGTTCCTGTTGTCCCTTTCACTCCTCTGAATCTCAGGTTTTCTATACGGAATTCCAGCTCTTCAAAGTCTAAGAGCAGGGATTGCAGCCACAAAGTAGCCCTTTTACCTACTGTTGTCAGCTGAGCCGCCTGAAAATGGGTAAATCCCAGTGTAGGAAGCTCCCTGTAATCATATGCAAAATCTTTCATACTCTTTATCAGGTTTACCATTTTTTCTTTTATAATTTCCAGTCCGTCTTTTATCTGAATCAGATCTGTATTATCTCCCACGAAAGCACTTGTAGCTCCTAAATGAATTATAGCTCTTGCATTTACCGCCTGATCACCATATGCATGCACATGTGACATAACGTCATGTCTCAGCTTTTTTTCATACTCTTTTGCTGTTTCAAAATTTATATTATCCTCGAATTTTTTTAGTTCCTGTATTTGCGCATCACTAATTATATCAAGTCCCAGCTCTTTTTCACATTCAGCAAGAATTACCCATAATTTTCTCCATGTTCCAAACTTTTTTTCAGGTGAAAAATTACGCAGCATCTCTTTACTGCTGTATCTTTCTATAAGCGGATTATCATACACATCTTTTTTCATTATTACTTCCTTTCAATAAATATTAAATTTACCCGTTAAAAATCCCCTTTTAATACCTGAATTATAATTCTTTCAAATATATATTCTGAGTTCTTTCAGGACCTACAGAAACCATTGAAACCGAGCATCCTAAGAATTCCTCTATAAATTTAATATATTTTTTACAGTTTTCAGGAAGTTCATCATAATTTTTTATCTTGCTGATATCTTCTTTCCATCCGTCGAATTCTTCATAAATTACTTTTATCTCTTTTGATTTTCTCAGGTTCGGCGGATAATTCACATATCTTTTTCCGTCTATTTCATAAGCTACAGCTATTTTTACCTTATCAAAACTGTCTAATACATCCAGTTTAGTTAAAACTATATCTGTAAGACCGTTTATCATTACTGCATATTTTCCTATTACTAAATCCAGCCATCCGCATCTTCTTGGTCTTCCTGTGTTTGATCCGTATTCTCCCCCGATTTTTCTCAGAGTTTCTCCTGTTTCATTATCCTCTTCTGTAGGAAACGGCCCTTCTCCCACTCTTGTAGTGTAAGCTTTCATAACTCCCAGAACTCTTTCTATTTTTCTTGGTGATACTCCTGCTCCCACTGCTGCTCCGCCGGCTGTAGGTGATGAAGAAGTCACATAAGGATAAGTCCCGTAATCTATATCAAGCATCAAAGCCTGCGCCCCTTCAAAAAGAACAGTTTTATTACTGTCCACAGCTTCATTGACTTCACTTACTGCATCTATAATTCTGTGTTTGATCTTCTCAGCTAATTCCACATATTTTTTATATAAACTTTCCAGTTCGAAAGTTTCTTTTCCATATCTTTCCAGCATATCATTCTTATCTTTTATATTCCATTCCAGTTTATCCTTAAATCTGTCCAGTTCCAGCAGATCTCCGGTTCTTATACCATTTCTGGCTATTTTGTCTATATAGCAGGGACCTATACCTCTCTGAGTTGTTCCGATTTTATTTTCCCCTCTTGCTTCTTCTCTTGCTTTGTCTATTTCTATATGATAAGGCATTATCAGGTGAGCCCTTTCATCTATAAATAAATGATCCAGATTTTTACCTCTTTTTTCCAGCTCTGCAATCTCTTTTAGAAGTACTTCTACATCTACTACCACTCCCGGTCCTATTATGCATTTTCCTTTTGAATTGATTATTCCAGAAGGCAAAAGCTGCAGTATAAATTTCTCATCATTAACTACCACAGTATGTCCTGCATTATTTCCGCCCTGAAATCTGACAATATAATCAGCTTTCGGCGCCAGTACATCTATTATTTTCCCTTTTCCTTCGTCTCCCCACTGCGTTCCTACTACTACATAAGTATTCATATATATTCCTCCTATTTTTTCTTTACAATTCCTACATAAGGCAGGTTTCTGTGCTTCTGAGCATAGTCTATTCCATATCCGACTACAAATTCATCAGGAATCTGGAATCCTATATAATCTACATTTATATCTACTTCTCTTCTTTCGGGTTTATCAAGCAAAGTACATATTTTCATGACTTTTGGATTTCTCAGTTTCAGTGTTTCTGCCACTTTTTTCAGTGTATACCCTGTATCAATGATATCTTCCACGATTATCACATTTTTCCCCTCTATTAGTTCCTCCAGATCCTTTTTTATCCGTACTTCCCTTGAGCTCTCCATACTGTTTCCGTAACTGGATACAGTCATAAAATCAATTTTGGCATCCAGAGTGAGCTCTCTTGCGAGATCAGACAAAAAAATCACAGAACCTCTCAAAAGACCTATTAAGACTATTTCTTCACCGTCAAAATCCTTGTTTATTCTTTCAGCAAGCTCTTTAACTTTTTTGTTTATCTCCTCTCTCGAAATCAAAACATCTACATCATATTCCATTACCATACTCCTTTTTGTTTTATCTAAATTTATCTCATAAAAAAACTCTAGTATGCACTTATAGCTCTAGAGTTATATGAATTTATTTATTTGTTTATACCTTAAAACTATCTCAGGTTTTGAGACATTATCAAAAAATATACTTTTATACATCTTTGATTTTTCCGCCATTCTTCTCACCATTCTTATTAATAGTTTACAATATATATTAACAAATTAATTATTCATTTGTCAAGGAAATAATTAGTAATAAAATACACGTTATCTTATTGATTTTCTTGAAATAAAGGGGCTGGATTATCTGGAAATCTACAGATTACGTATTTTTCTGCTGAATTCTTTTACATAATAACATTTTTTTACTATTCCTTCGCATTTCAAATCCCTGATATTAGTAATCATAATATCTACATATTTTTTGTTAAAAGATCTCAAAAACACTCTTTCATTCATTATATGCAGTTCTCTTACATAAAACTTATCCATAAATTTAAAAATACAGACTTCATTGCGTAACTCAAAAATACTGTCAGGCACGTCTGACTCTATTACAAGATAAGAACCGTCAGGAATATTTCTTGCCTCCAGACTCTGCATACTCTGGTCTTTCATCTTTATTACATATGTATCGCTTTCTCTATGATTATATAATTCCGTGGCATCATAGAGTTCCTGAATGTCGTTAAACTGAACATATTCAAAGGAAGAAACGCCTATCATCTTATAATCTATAAAATGAACCCTTTCTATCTCATAGTTCTTGTCCAGAAAATCTGCCATCTTAAAAAGCTCAACAGCATTCAGACCGTAAATCTCGGCTAATGTATGCAGAACCCTCGGCGATATTGATCTGATTTTGCCGTCTTCCAGCTTTTTTAATGATGTAAAATTGTATTTCACCCCCTTGTGATTAAGATACATTTCTACTTGTCTGAAAGAATACTCCTTTTCCAGTCTTGCTTCTTTCAATATCATAACAAGTTTTTCAAAATTATCCATATCCCCTCCTCAAGTATTATTTTACAACATTTTAAGTAAAATTTTTATACTTTTTATAAAAAATGTTGACCTTAATCTACTTTTATATTATAAATTAATTACAAAATAACCAAAGGGGCCGTAATAAATGTCGAGAGACGGACTGTTTTCACTTTATCTTATTAACAAGCTTCTTGAAAGAGGAATGATATGTATCAATTCCTGTGAAGATGACTTAAAGACAGAGAAATTCTATCTTGAAGTTGGTATTATTATACAAGATATTTCGGAAAATTTCAAGCTTGTTTAGTAAGTCTGATCCTGAGAATTCAGGATCATTTTTTTTATTTTCATCATTTTTATTTATTTAATTATTAATATAATTTCATTTTATTTTAGTGTACTATTTGAGAGAACTCTAAAAAAGATATTTATTAACGTCTGATAATATATTGTCTAATTATGGAAAATTGGATAAATAAAAAAGACTGCCCTAAAATATCAACCCGCTGATATTATATTAATATCCTGCAGGTATCTATTTTAAGGCAGCCTGTATATTTTATCTGTCGACGAGGTCTGCTTTCAGTACCTTGTCTCCTTTTGCTATCCAGTAAAGTTTTTCATATTCTCTTGCGGATCTTATCCATGAGAAATCCAGATTCATGTTTCTCTCTATAAGTTTGTCCCATACTCCTTTATCATTAAAATAATATCTTTCGGCACGCCTTATAGTATAAAGCATATCATCTGCATTGAAATTAGCAAATGTAAATCCGTTTCCTTCTCCTGTGTACTTATTATAAGATGAAACAGTATCTTTTAGCCCGCCTGTCTCCCTTACTATAGGTATAGTTCCGAATTTCATTGCTATCATCTGACTTAAACCGCATGGTTCATATCTTGAAGGCATCAGGAACATATCACTTCCTGCATAAATTTTATTTGCAAGTACCGGATCATAGCCCAGTTTTATCTTAAACTTAGAAGGATGTTTCTTTTCCAGATCCCAGAAGAATTCTTCGTATTCCTTGTCGCCGCTTCCGAGAATCACCAGCTGTACAGGATCTTTCAGCAGTTCTTCTACGCTGTGTCTTACGAGATCCATCCCTTTTCCTTCTACAAGTCTTGTAATCATAGATATTATAGGAGTTTCAGCAGACTCAGGCAGTTTCAGCTCCTGCTGGAGGAACATCTTATTCTTTGCCTTGTCTTTTCTGGTGTAGAGATTATAATTTACATATATACTGCTGTTTCTTTCAGGATTAAAGTAAATTACATCAATCCCGTTTAAAACACCGTATATTTTTTTTGATGTAGTCATATCTTCCAGACCTTCACTAAAGTAAGGGTATTTAATTTCTTCGGCATAAGTTTTACTTACAGTTGTGACTATATCAGCATATTCCATACCAATTCTCAGAAAATTCATGCTTTCACCTTCTACATCATAGCCTAATCTGTGAATTGATGTTTTGGAAAATTTACCCTGATACATTAAATTATGTATTGTAAATACTGTTTTCATATTAGTAAAAAATTCATCACTCAAAATATAACGTTTCTTCAAAAAGAACGGCAATAATCCTGTCTGCCAGTCATTGCAGTGTATTATATCAGCTTTAAGCTGTATTTTTCTTAAGAATTTTAGTACTATTTCACAAAACATACTAAACTGTACATCTTCATCATCGCATCCATATACCTGCGGACGCTCAAATAACTCCTTATTCTCCACAAAATAATAGATCACATACCCCTCTACTATTTTATAAATATTAAATATTTTTCCGCTATACTCAACCGAAATTACGTGTTCCATCTTTCTTGTATAAATCTGTGAAATCTGTGAATACTTCGGCATGATTACACTTACATCATGACCTATTCTGCTCATTTTTCTCGGAAGCGAATACATTACATCCGCAAGTCCTCCGGTTTTGAAAAATGGAAACACTTCTGATGCCACATAAACTACATTCATAAATTATCTCCTTAATGTTTCTCCACTTTTAATCAATTTATTCTTATCATCTATTTTTGCCCTTGTACAAATACGCACATTTCTTTCCACCACTGTTCCTTCAGGTATTATTGTGCTTCTCCCTATTACTGATATGCCATTTTCCAATAATTCGGGCTTTTCTTTATTTGCTGTCAGATCGTCACCGTGTCCGATCAGACAATTTTTGCCAATATAAACTTTTTTATCTATTATTACTGTATCCAGATGAGAATTCTCATCTATATATGTATTATTAAAAATAATACTGTTTTTTACTGTTGCACCTTTTCTGACAGTAACTCCCGGACTTAACACAGAATTCTCTACACGTCCTTCTATTTTACATCCGTTACATACAAGACTGTTCAGCACACTTCCTGTTGCTCCTATTCTCACAGGTGCGAGATCCTCACTTCTGGTATAGATTTTCCAGTCCTGATCATAAAGATTTATTCCCACCTCTTCGGATTTCTTGATCAAATCCAGATTTGCCTCAAGATAAGAATCATAAGTTCCCACATCCATCCAGTAACTGTCGTATGTATGTGTAAACACCTTTCTTTCATCTTCTATCATCTTAGGAATCACATGTTTTCCGAAATCAAGATCTTCCTCTGACATATCTTCCAGATATTTTATCAGAACATCTGTGTTAAATATATATATACCCATTGATGCTAAATCAGATTTTGCCTCTTTTGGTTTCTCCTCAAACGAGATTATTTTCGAATCTTCATTTACCTCGAATATCCCAAATCTGCTTGTCTCTTCCATAGGAACTCTTTTTACTGCTACAGTAAGCTCGGCATTGTTGTTTATATGATCTGTAAGCATCCAGTTGTAATTCATTTTGTAAATATGATCTCCAGAAAGAATAAGCACATATTTTGGCTCTTTCCTCTTTATAAATTCAATGTTGTCTTTAATGGCATCTGCTGTTCCCATATACCATTTTGAGTGTCCGTTTGGCTTTTCGTGAGGCTGAAGCAGTGTTATACTCGTATCTCTTCTGTCAAAATCCCACGGCCTTCCCGAACCAATGTGTTCATTAAGCGAAAACGGCATGTATTGCGTAAGCAGTGCTACATTATAGATATGCGAATTAGAGCAGTTACTTAGTGTAAAATCTATTATTCTGAATTTCCCTGCAAATGGTACACTGGGTTTCACACGCTTTTCTGACAGAATGTCCAATCTCGAGCCTCTTCCGCCTGCCAAAATCATAGCTAATATTTCCATATACTATCCCTCCTTAAATTTATGCCTCTTACTATATTATACCCTACTTTTATTACATTTCATAAAGTATTATAGATTTTATTGCAAAAAAATGTTAATATGTTAGAAATAACTTTATTTCTGAGGTACAAAATTATGAAAAAAAACGTTAACTTATGGTCATTATTCCTGATATTTTTCAAAATAGGCTTTTTTACTTTCGGAGGCGGCTATGCTATGATCCCTGTGTTTCAAAGGGAAATTTCCACTAAGAGAAAATGGATCGACCCTGACGAAATTATTGATCTTTTTACTATAGCACAGTCTATACCCGGAGCAATAGCTGTTAATACTTCTATACTTATAGGATATAAACTAAAGAAAAATATCGGTGCATTTGTTACGACAATGGGGATTGTTCTCCCGTCGTATATTACAATTACTGTTATTGCTTATTTCTTCGATTCTGTAGAAAAAAACATTTATGTTCAGACAGCAATGAGAGGAATTAACGCAGCTGTGGTGGCACTTATTGTTGTTGCCTGTATTTCAGCTTATAAATCCGGAATCAAAGACAAACTTGGAATTATACTTCTGTTTTTATCAGTAATAACAGTAAAATTTCTGGGATTAAATCCGATTTATGTAATTTTATTCGGTATTTTACTTGGTGTATTTATCTATTATTTCTTTAATAGTAAGATGAAAGAAAAATTCAATGATAAAAAACCATCAGATGAGGAGGTACATAATGAGTAAAATCTTACAGCTTTTTATATCATTTTTTAAAATTGGTTTAGTCAGTTTCGGAGGCGGTTATGTTATTATTCCAATGATTGAAAAGGAAATAATATATACGCATAACTGGATAGACAGCTCTACTTTTGCTAATATTGTAGGTATAGCAGCAGTTACCCCGGGACCTATTTCACTAAATACAGCAACATTTGTAGGAAACAAAATGTTTGGCATATTCGGCGGAATGGTAAGTACTACCGGGGTTGTACTGCCGTCATTTATCATAACACTTTTTATATCTGGTTTTTATTTTAAAAATAGTGATCAGTTAATACAGAAAACTATTTTCTATGTTCTGAAACCTTTGATAGTGGGTTTGATTTTTCTTGCTGCGCTGAATCTCTCAGCTCCGGCTTTTATACATATTAATAAGTCTATTGATTATGTATCTGTAATTTTGTTTGGATTTTCATTTTTATTACTATTAAAAAGTAAAATACATCCTATATTAATTATTTTTATTTCAGCAGGACTAAGCCTGTTAATTAATTCATTAATATGGCTGTTTTGATAAAATAAAAAATTTTATTATGAAATTTCATTTTACAAAGTATTATATCATAAAAATATGTAAAAGGTCTATTTAATATATTCAAAATTATTTTTATCTTTGGATACCCGGATAAGCCCAAATTCCCGACACTCTGAATAAATCTCTGAAAATAACCAGTGTTTCAGTTTCTTCCACTTTCATTGCATCATTAAGTGTCTTGTAATCCAGATATACCAGATTATCCACTGTTATTTTCATTCCTGCATTATCTGTAGCTTCCTGCAGTAATGCAGTCCCTCTTCTTATATGACTTGCACTTGTTATTAATATAACTCTTTTAGGGTTATATTTTTTTAATATTTCTGTTGAATAAAGTGCATTTTCTACTGTATCCCTTGCTTTGTCCTCAATAATAATCCTGTCGGCAGCTATTCCTTTATCAGCAAGCCAGTTTTTCATAAGATAAGATTCTGTAAGCCCGCCCTTTTGCACACCGCCTGTTACTATAATTTTTGCATTAGGATTCAGCTTTGCAGCTTCATATGTCTGTTCCAGTCTTTTTATCAGAACCTCATTCATTGTCCCGTCATTATTAAGTGCATAGCCCAACGTTACTATAAAATCTGCATTTTTATTTTCTGCTTTTACATTTAGTTTCATTTTACTTACATTTTCTATATTTTTGAATTTTTTCAAATAAGCTTCTGTTTTTTGCGGGTCTGTTTTTTTCAATGCTGCTATATCTTTATTATAAGTAACTAAATCATTAATTGCTTTAGAATACCCCGCATGCAGAATCCCGGCATCAAAATTCTTAGGATCCAGTTTCAAAATTTCTTCATAAGTAGCAAGTGCTTCTGGCACCTTTTTCTGAATTATTTGTGTAGAAGCTACTGAAAATTTCAGATTAAGTCTTTCAGGATCAAGTGTACTTGCTTTCTTGAAAGACTCTTCTACTACATCGTATTTTCCTTTTAGTGTAATTCCCTTAAAAAATTCCTCTTCCACCTTTTTCAGGTCTCCGCCGTTCCAATAATAATAAATTCCTGTCTGAGCAAGTTCATCAATCATTTTTTGATTTTCAAAATTTGTAACACATGGTTCAGCAAAATAAATACTAAATAATAGTAAAAAACCTAATAATTTTTTCATACATCACCTCTATAATTATATTTTTTTCAGCCTGAACTTTTGCCAAGGCTGTATCTGATCAATAAATCTAAAATTACTGTTACTTATTCTTCCTATTACATTGGTATTACCTTCGTTTTCAAAATCTTTCAGAGCTATATGCAATTCGCCTTTGTATCTGGAATAATTGGAATTTTCTATTAGAACATCACCTTTTTTCACACTTCTTGTATTATTTGGTTTGATTTCAAATTCTTTATATTTTACTCTTGGGAGTGTAGAACATACTGTATACTCACTTCTGTCTCCCCTGAAAAAATGCAGTTCTTCAAAAGCTATTTTTTCTTCTGTAGTGCTTATTTCTGTTTCCAGTTCCACATCAAGAACCATAAGACCTTTATTAATTTCGCTTAATTTTTTTAATTCTTCTTCACTTGCGAAGCAGTTTGCTATTATTACGTCATCTACAAGATTGGTATAGAAAAGATCTTTTGCCTGTACATCTACAGGAAGGAATCTATGCTCTTCAAGCGAACACAATCCTTCGGAAACCGGCCACGGTCCGAAATCAGCCGAATGTGAACTAATAAATGCTGCTACTCTTATCCCGTGTTTTTTGAACTGTTCAGATCCCTTCAGGAATTGCTCCTTTGAAAGACCTGATCTCTTTTTAGGATAAAAATTATGACAGCCTAAAAGCATATGTTTATCAGGATGATAGGAAATAATATTATCAAGGTAGCCTGTTACCTGGCTTGCATTTAATTCTATCATAAGATTATAAGGGTTAAAAGTCATAAGAGATTCCTCATTACCCGAAAAACCTTCATCAAGCCTGATACCGTCCACACCCATTTCATAAAAAAAGCTCAAATCATCATATGATATACCAAATTCATGAAATATATTAGGTGCTACATCAGCAATTACCTCAAAATTATATTTCTTGGCATGCATGATCATATCTTTAAAATCCTGCTTTATTTTTTCTTTATCCCCGTCAGCTGACAGTAAACATGTAAAAATTCTGCTAAAACCATACTTTGCTGCTAATTCTATATATTTCTTATTCTCATCCAGTTCCGCATGTTCCGGATACACGGATATTCCCAGTTTTCTCATTTGCTTCTCCCTTCACTATATTTTTTATGAATTTAACACTATATATATTATAATATATTTTCAAAAAAACTTCTTCCCATATTTTTAGTTATGGGAAGAAGTCCGGGTTTTCTATATATTTATTCAGGTTACTGACTAAGCTTCTTGAGCTGCTTCCTGTTTATTTAATATATCTGCATATGCTTTTAGGAAAGGCAGATATAATATTGTCGATAATACCACAAGGAGTGCACTTAAAACAAAAGCCATTACATTAAAGTTCGTAGCTAATAATGCTGCAATCGGGCTTGGTGTTGTCCATGGTACCAGAGTTACTATTCTTCCTACCAGCCCTGTTTTTAGACATATCCATGCTATGGTAGCATTTATCATTGGTACACATAGGAATGGAATGAACAATACCGGGTTCATAACTATCGGTGCCCCGAAAATTACCGGTTCGTTTATATTGAAGATTCCCGGAACTACGGAAAGTCTTCCTATGGATTTCATATGGGCATTTTTAGATAAGGCCATTGCTATTGCCAGTCCTATTGTTGCCCCTGATCCTCCGAGATATACAAATGCATCAAGGAATCCACCTGCAAAAATTCTTGGTATTTGCTGCCCTGCTTGCAATGCTGCCTGGTTTTCAGCAAGATTACTCAATATAATCGGGTTTATAACTGCTACTACGACGTTTACTCCGTGAAGTCCGCAGAACCATAATAAGTGTACTATCAGAAGTATGAATAATACAGCCGGAAGAGTATCCGAAGCTTTTATTATCGGTCTTACTATTCCCATAAGCAGTTCAGGTATCATTACATTTGCCTTGCTTTGTACAAGAATACTAAGCGGCTGGAATATAATTATTACTACAACTATAGGCATCAATAATTCAAACGATCTTGCTATTGCCGGCGGAACTGAATCAGGCAGTTTTATTACAAAACCTTTCTTTAACATAAATCTGTATATCTCTATTGCTATAAAGCCGCCGATTATAGCTGTAAACAATCCGCTTGCATCCAGATACCTTCCATCCATGACAGGCATCCATCCGCCTTCTGCTATATGAAATAATGCCGGTCCTCCTGTTGCTTCTCCTATTGGCAGCCAGTCAAACTTTGCCCCCATTATAAGGAAGGTAAATAATGATAGAAATCCTCCTGTAATGGCATTAAGCTCATACTGCTGTGAAAGACTGTATCCTATTCCAAACGCTACAAATATAGACATTATTCCCATACTTACATAAAACGGCTGAACCAAAGACGCTTTGTGAAGAGCCATAAAGTCACCATACCACTGTACATACATAGGGTTTTTTACACCTTCTGAAAGTTCTGGAGCTCCTATTGGCAGATTTACCAAAAGTAATACTACCGACCCTACTATCAAAAACGGCATCGTATAAACAAACGAATCTTTTAAAGCTGTTAAATGCTTATTTGTTGCTAATTTTGTTGCAATCGGCATAAGATGTTTTTCCAAAAACGCAGTAAATTTTTCCATATTATTTTCTCCTTTTCATAATCTATATATGCTTGATCTCCATAAATTAATTAAGTTAATTAATTTATTCGACATAACTTTAACCAAGAAATATATATTCCTCTACAATTTTACCTATTAGAAAGCGTAACTAAGCTGTCCTGTCCACCACCACATGTTGATATCTTTTCCGTCAGATGTATGTCCCGGAGTTACAAGTTTTCTATCCTGGTCATCATATGCAAGTCCAAGGAAAAGGCTCATTTTATCTGTTATTTTAACATTTCCGAGTAATTCGTATCTAATTCTACCACCAAAATCAATATCATATCCTGTGTCTGTACTTGGCTTATTTCTTAAATTTTTATCAAGAGTAACTCTTATTCTTGGCATGATATCTATTCTGTCAGTAACTTTGAAAGTAGCCATCAATCTGAACTGCTCTTCTGTCATTCTGTAACTTTCATAATATTCCCCAGTTGTATAAATAGTTGGTCTTAATGATATTTTGTCTGTTATTTTGAATGTAGGTCCGAAATCACCTTCCCAATAGTTACCGTGATCTCTTCCAGATCCGTTTACATATCCTGTAACAGGGTCTACTTTGTCAAATTTATCTTCGTCATGACCTCCTACAAGCCATCCTGAGAAGTATCCTTTAAAGAAATCAAAATCTGTTCCTAATTCTACTCTGTCTCTTGTTGCAGAATTATACCAAGTTGATTTGTCGTAATCTCTGTCTCTGTTTTCAGATCTGTACTTGAAATGCACTCCTAATTCCGGAATAACCTGATATCTTATTTTGTAATCTACTCTCATAGTGTCATAATCAGGTGAATTCCAATCTCCGCCCCATCTTCTTTCTGCTGCTAAATCAAAATTCCATTTTCCAAGCCCGGCATTAAATCCTACTCCCCAGAATAAACCGTCTTCGTAAGAACCGCCGATAAGAGGTGATCCGTTATCGAAATCCTCTCTTTCAATATAAGTTCTAACCAAAAATTTCCATTCAGGCTGCCCCGGCACCAGAATCTGTTTCAGGTCTTCATCGCTTAATCCTCTGTCATCACCATTAGCTGCATACGATACCCCGCATGTTACCGCAATAAGTCCTAATAAAAATAATAATTTTTTCATGTGATATTACCTCCTTGTATAATATGTTTGTAGTTAAAAAAGCTAAATTAACTACTTAAAATCTTTGTTACTTTATGTAATAAT
>NZ_JAMZGM010000067.1 GCF_024158605.1 Sebaldella sp. S0638
AAGGTAATATCTTCATTTGCTACTACCTTGCCCCCTAAAAATTCCTTACGTATATTTTCCATCTCCAGGATATATTCCGATTTTTCGCTTTCCTGTGCCGTACCCGTTTCTTTTTCAATATTCATAGCCATATCAGGATCCTTTCTAGTAAAAAAAGTCATTTATATTATATTTTATATCATAATCTCTCAGATTCTTCACATCTGTTTTTATGAGTTTAACATCTATCTTGTAGTTTGGAAAATAATAAAAAGATTCTCTCCCGTTCATAAAAATAACTGTATTTTCCTCATTATACGTATAACCGTGATAAAGATTATTATCAAGCAGAAGTATTCTTCTTTTTAATTTTATCTGTTTCTGTGCCAGTTCTTCTATCGCACGGGAATCAAAATTAGTAATATAAAGAGTTAACGGAATATCCGGAAACAAAGCCTGATCTTCTATTTTTGTAGATAATGCTATATCTTTTTCAAATTTATACATTACTTCATCTGAAAAATCTTTCAGATCAATGTCTTTATAGTCCTCTTTATAAAAATACTCCACAGGAGTTACTTTATATCGGTCTACCAGTCTCTTTCTTCCTTCGTTCAGCTCCTCTATAAGATTTTCCTTATCCAGTTCTGTATAAACATTAGATTCCACAAACCCTTTTTTCTCAAGTATTTTATAAAGCACAAAAATTTGTCTGTTTAGTTTTTCCTGATCTGTATCCATATATTCCTTGACTTTTATTTCTCTAGAAAGACTTTTCAAAAGTTCTGTCTGGTCATAAGTCAGCGAAGAAGCAGCCTCTTTTAATACTTCCTCACTTTTCAGGGTATTCCCGCTTTCTATTTCCAGAAAGTCGCTGTACATCTCTTTAGTTAATAATATCGAATATTTTTTATTATTTTTCTTTGTATAATCCAAAAATTCCGAAAAAGTTTTCAAAAAATTCATTTTTTCGTATAAATCACTGGGATAAACCGGTTCAAAAAGATAAAGCGTGTACTCTCCCGGAAGTATTTTTTCCTGTACTTGTTTCCCGTCTACATACAATGTAACGTTCTCAAATATAGGTTTCTCTTCCTCTTTTAATTTTATTTCAGACTTTATCCTGTCAAAGAGGCCTGCATAAGCCCCAATTGACAGAAATACAAAAACTAACATATAAATTGTTTTTTTCATTTCTCCTCCGTTTTTTTAACTCTCTTTTATTTTTATTGCAATATCTTCGGGAACTACTTTTTTCAGTTCTTCAAGACTTGCCTCTTTTATGTTCTTCATTGTACCGAATTTATTTATTAACTCTTTTTTACGCTTTGGTCCGATACCATATATATCATCAAGAAAACTTTTTACATTTCTTTTGCTTCTCAGCTTTCTGTGATAAGTAATACCGAATCTGTGAGCTTCATCTCTTATTCTCTGAAGTATTTTCAAAGCTTCGTCACTTTTGCTGAATATATACGGCTCAGTTTCCCTGCTCTTAAAAATTTCTTCTTCTCTCTTTGCTATACTTATTATATCTACCATGTGACTTTTGTCAATAGAATCTATTACCTCTGTTGCTACACCAAGCTGACCTTTCCCTCCATCTATCAGGATCAGATCGGGAAATTCTTCATCAGAAATCTTTGAATATCTCCTTGTAAGGGCTTCTCTCATCATATGAAAATCATCAGGGGTATCTTTTGTCTGTATTTTAAAATGTCTGTATTTTGACGTATCTGGATTACCATCTATTGCCACTGTCATGGCAGCTACAGCATCCTTTCCCTGAATATTCGATATATCAAAGCAGTCTATTCTTCTTGGGAGCTTTCTCAGGTTCAGCTCAAGCTTCAGCTTTGTGATCCCTTCTTCAAGTATTTTTTTCTGCTTAAAGTATTTCTCTACTTCTTCATGCAGATTCAGATAACCCATTTCCAGAAGTTGCTTTCTTCTGCTGTCTATTGACGGGAAATACAACTTTATTTCTTTATTTTTTTCTGCCTTTACCCATCCCTTTATTAATTCACTGTCTTCTTCATATTTTTTATCCAGAATTATATTTTTAGGAATATTTCTTTTCTCGTAATATGCAGTAAAGACCCTGTGAAACAGGTCATCTTCCTGAACATTTTCCAAAGACACATAAATATGGTTTTTATTTATTATTTTACCGTCTCTGATATCCAAAACGCATATAAAGGATTTTTCCCCTATCTGGTCAATAACAAATACATCTTCGTCTATCTCCCTGCTGTATTCAATCACCTGATTCTGGAGAAGTCTTTTCAGCGAGTTTATTTTTTCTCTTTCCCTTATTGCTCTCTCAAACTCCATATTTTCACTAAATTCTTTCATTCTTGTTTCAAGACTGCCGAGAATTTTGTTTTGCTGCCCTTTTAGAAAATTTTTAAAATTATTTACATTTTCATTATATTCAGCTGCGGAATCCTTAAATACACACGGCCCTGTGCAAAGGTTCATATAATACTTCAGACATGGTCTGTCATATTGCTTTTCCATATTTCTGTTGCAGTCCCTTATGGGAAATATTTTCAAAAGCGACTTTACAGCAAAATATATCCCCATAGGATAAGGTCCGAAATAGTCCGCATCTTTACTGTCTAATTTTTTGGTACTTCTTACTATTTCTATCTTTGGGAATGTTTCTTTGGTTATTTTTATATAAGGATAAGTTTTTTCATCCTTCAGCATTATATTATATTTCGGTTTATACTTTTTTATCAGATTATTTTCCAGAATAAGTGCCTCTACCTCATTCTGACATATAAAAAACTCAATGCTTCTTATATTTTTAACCAGTTCAAGTGTTTTTACAGTATGCGAGCTGATATTTTTGAAATACGACGAAACCCTGTTTCTTAGATTCTTCGCTTTTCCTACATATATTACCTTGCCTTTTTCATTTTTCATAATATATGTTCCGGGATTCAGAGGTATCTCGTTCAGCTTTACAGGAGGCTCTATATTAGTCATATGATCTCCTTTTCTCCCACTTCTCTGTGATAGTATGTTATTTTATAGTCAAATTTTTCACTTAATTCTTTATGAAGCTTATTTACATAAGAAACAGATCTGTGCTGCCCGCCCGAGCATCCTATTCCTATACGCAGATGTGCCTTTCCTTCCTCTTCATACTCGGGAATCAAATAAACAAGCATATCAAAAAGCATCTTATAAAACTTTTTACTTTCCTTGGAATCCACCACATAATTATATACATCTATATGATTTCCCGTTTTATTTTTCAGGTCTTCTATATAATAAGGATTTGGCAGAAATCTTAAGTCAAACATAAGATCCAAATCCAGAGGAATCCCGTATTTAAAACCGAAAGATGTAAGATTTATGCTTAATTTGGAAATATCCCTTGTATATTCTCTTTCCAGTATTTCATAAAGCTCTTTTGTACTAATATTACTTGTATCTATTACTGTATTTGCCTTTGGTTTTAACTTTTCTATGAGATGTCTTTCTTTTTTTATATTGCTCAAAAGAGTATCATAGACTTTCAAAGGATGCTTTCTCCTGCTTAGTTCATACCGGTTTAACAGAATATCATTTTTTGCATCAAGATAAATTACACTGTATTTTATCTTTTCTTCATCAAGAATATCCAGCTGCTCCTCGAATTTGCTTATTATTTCCATATCTCTTATATCTATACTCACGGCTATTTTATCCCGTTTTCCCTTGGTAAGAAATATTTGTCCTATATATTGAAATAACTGTATCGGAAAATTGTCTATACAGAAATATTCTCTATCCTCAAAAAATTTCAGTGTTACGGATTTCCCGGCACCGCTCATTCCTGTTATAATTATTAGTTCTCTCATCTAGTACCCTTTCTCATTTAAATTTTGTATATGAGTATTTTGAAACGGCAGAAGTATTTTGACATTGACCAGTTTTTATCCGCTGATATTCAAACCAGACAAAACGCTAGTGCCTTACTTTATGTTTTTCTTATATTTTAACAAATATTATATACTCACTCAAGTTTTTTTGTAAAACAACGCATTTTCTAAGGTATTTTAAAGATTTAGATGATATAATCACCATGTAAATTTCATGAGTTGAGGTGAATTGATGAAAAAGGTTTTAAATTTTTTATTTCTGGCGCTTTTTTTTATATTCGGATACGGTTTGTATTTATACATACAGCCCGAAGTAGGAATTCCGAACTTTCTTATCCAAATGTCGGTTAATAAGAAATTTCCTATAGAAAAAAGTTATGCTGTCGGCAAGATAAAACTTAGCCATCCAAAGACTACATTAAGCGGTGACACGTTAATTATAGAAGCAAAATATAAAAATCAGGCTGTCGGAGACAGTATCAGCGGTACTATGACATTCCAGACGCATGTTAAGTATGATTCAGTTGATTCAAAACTTTATCTTGATAAATTTGAACTGGTTAATGTTACCAAAGACGGGAAAGATATAGACATGCAGAAACACCCTATTATCAGAACAGCGTTAGGAGCTTCATTCAAAGGGCTGGAAAAAGAGCCTATTCTTGATCTGAACGATTTCTCTTTTGTAGAAGATATCAGGATTTCAGACGGAAAGTTTATAGTTTATAAGTAGATATAAAAATCCATATTTTGAAATAGTTTTCTATTCCATAGTATGGTTTTTTATTTTATAATTGTCTTTTTATTATATGTATGTTATTATTGGCTAAGAAAATTCATATTTTTTTATATTTTTTCAAATTCAAAAAAGAAATATTTTTTTACAAAATTTCTTTTTAGTAATAGAAAAGGAGAGAAAAATCTATGACAAAAGAAAAAATTATCTATCTGCGTCTTTTGAAAAACGGTCTTTTACGGCCTTTTGACTCAGTTCAGTCCTGTATTTATAATCTTATCGGCATACAGTCCCAGCATCAGCAGTTTGGTGAAATTTCCATTTTCAACAGAACAGATCCGGCCGCTGACCAGAATATATTAAAAAATTTATATTCCAGCCATGAAATAATAAAAACATGGGGTCAGAGAACTACTGTACATATGTACAGTATCAAAGACTGGACAAATATATCTGATATCTTTTTCGGCAATATTCCTGTAGTAAACAAATGCAGAAATGAAAATCCCGAAGAATTTGACCGTCTCCTTTCTCTTCTGGACGAAAAAGGAGAAGAAATGAAGATTCTTTCTAAAAAAGATATTCTGACTATTACTGAAAAAAGCAGCGGACACTTTTCTTTTGATAATAATGGACTTATGTACACTCTTATTATACAGTCTGCTTTATCGGGAATATTATTCGGGCTTCCCGAGATGCCTCACACTAAAAGTTTTATTCACTATAATAATGTAAATATAAAAAAATGGGAATTCAATAACGATCAGCAGACAGAAACCCTGAAAAATATCCTGCTTCGATATTTTACTTTCTATTCTCCCGCTACCCTTGCAGATTTCTGCCACTGGAGCGGTCTGAAAAAGTCTTTTGTAGAAAGTGTATTTAATGAAATAAAAAGTTCTCTTGAAGAATTTTCATTTGATAACAAAAAATATTATCTGCCAAAAAATGATGAAGACTATCTTTCTCTGAAAGACAGCAGCAGCTTTGATGACAATAAAGAAGTTCTTCTATTAGGTAAATTTGATCCTCTGTTTGTCTGTTACCGTCATAAAGACTGGATAGCCACACCGGCACAGGAAAAAGAAGTTTGGCGTACATCTGCAATAATAGAATCTGTTCTTCTTATAGGAAACAGGCTTTCAGGAACATGGCGCTACGAAACAAAAGGAAAAAATATGAATTTTAATTTTTTTATGTTTGAAAAAATCAGCACTTCTGAAAAGAAAAAAATAACTAAAAAGGCTGAGAATCTTGCTTTATTCCAAAATAAGAATATAAACGAAATCAATTTTTGCAGTTATTAAAAATGGAACCTTGAGAAAATATACAATATTTCTCCGGTTCCATTTTAAAATTTCTTACTTTTTATAAATTCCTTCCAAAACGCTTTCCCCTAAAACATGACCTTCCATTTTTTCATAAAGTTCATTCAGGTAGTAGCCTTTTTTCAAATCAAGCTTTTTATCCAAAGCATAAATAACAAATCTGTATTTATGATCTTTATCCGGCGGCATAGGCCCTCCGTAAAATGATGCTTCTTCGGCAGTAAATCCGCCCATGGCGCTTATCCAGCTGTTTAGTCCCTGAATAAGATCTGGATTGTTTCTGCTTTCATTTTCCGTGAGTTTTCTTTTCTCTGCTCCTATATCAGCCACACTCCAGTGTATCCACGTGAATCCTGTTACAGGTACAGCGTCCCTGTCTTCCATTATAATAACAAAACTTTTTGTTCCTTTGGGAGGGTCAGACCATTCCAGCGGAAGTGACCTGCTTCCCACACCCTTTATGTTATCGCTGCCTTTTCCGCCGTATTTCTCCTCTATAATATTATTTTTTATTCCTTCACTTTTTAAAATAAAATTTCCTTTACCAAAAATTAGTCCAGAAAATATCAGGCATATCAAAATTATATTTTTTTTCATATGTACATTCTCCTTTAATGATTTATTTTGCGCAGTAATTAAATATACCACATCAAAATCTTAAAGTGAATAACACACTTTTTTGTTAGTTATATAAATCTATGTAAGATACTCCCTGCCGTATTCCTGCATAAGCTTCAAAACAGGCAGTAAAGCCTCCCCTTTTTCAGTAAGATAATACTCTGTTTTCTTAGGATATACATCATATTCCAGTTTTCCTACAAAACCATCCTGTAACAAAGAATTCAAATGCTGTATAAGCATTTTCTCATTACATCCTTTTATATCATTTTTAAAGTCTTTTACCCTTTGTTTTCCCGTTCTCAAACGCCACAACAATATAGCAGTCCATTTTTTTGATATTACCTTTTGCGTGAGTTCCAAAGGGCAGGTATATACTATATCCATAAGTTCCCCTCTCATACCATTTTTATTTATACCATATTTTCAAAAAATTCTGCTCAGTCCCCGGAGTTTTTTCCAGAAAAATTTTCGGCACTTCGATATTTCTTTTTTTAAAAGCAGTTAATTCAATTTTTCCTATTTTAGGTTTATACGAAATATTTGCTTCAAAGTTATTATCCATAATCTTTTTATAAACCTTCTCCAGAAACCGCGTACCTTTATCAGCAGTAATTTTATTATATCTGATATTATTCTCATGTAAATAGCTGAGTCCTCCCTGAAAGTAAAATAAAAGCATTGCAGTTCCCAGATCACAGTGTGGATTATCAATAACAGCATTTTCAATGCATAACCTTCCCGATTCATAATTATATATTGTGTGATACTCCATATTATATGCAATAGTATGCAAAACCTCTGAATTCTCAATACCGCTTATTTTTTCATTTATTTCCTTACAGCTTTCAGAGTTCAGAATAAATTTAAATAGTTCTTTCAGTTCTTCATTTGTCATTCTTCCGCCTCTTTTCATTTACGGATTTTCCTAATGTTTTACAATACTTGTCAGATCATGCATCCACTTTCTTGACTTATATCTCCAGAAAGCAAATCCAAACTTAATAATTTCCTCAATATTAGCAAGTGCAACTACCTGATATACAGGAAGTTTCAGTACCATAGTACCTATGAATGCCACAGGAACAGCAAAAAATATCAGAAATACCGTATCCAGAATAAAGGCAACTTTGGTATCTCCTCCAGCTCTTAATATCCCTATTAATATTGTCCAGTTAAGCATTTTGAAAAATACCGCTACACCGAGAACCCTTATTACAAGCACTGTCATTCTGAGAACTTCAGGTTTTAAAGTATAAAATACAAGTCCGGGTTTTGCTATTATTTCCAGAAAACAAGCACATATTATGGAAAATACAAATGCAATTCTCATTATCTTCCTTGACATCTCCATTGCCCTCTGATGGTTACCCGCTCCTATTGCCTGCCCTATAATCACACTTGAAGCATTGGCAATCCCCATGAAAACTATAGTGGAAAAATTCAGCAGAAGTTCTCCGATCTGGACACTGGCCACCTGTTCTGTACCGGATTTCGCATATGCTATAGTAAGTGTAGCTGTACCGCATACCCATATTATTTCAGTAAGCAAAACAGGAGTTGATATTCTTATCATCGACATTATTATCCCTTTTGACAGCCCGAAATAAGTTTTGAGCTTTCCTCTCAGATAATAACCCCTTTTGTATATTAATAAAATATACATACATATCTCAAGTATTCTTGCAATAAGCGTCGCGTAAGCCGAACCATTAACCCCGAGAACAGGAGCACCCATTTTACCGTTTATAAGTATATAGTTCAGCACGACATTTATCATTACTGCAACAAATGATATTGCCAAAGGCTGAACAGTTTTCCCCATTGATCTTATAGACATAATAACTGCCATTGAAACAGCAGTCATAGGGTATGACAGACTTATTATCTTCAGATACTCCGAACCTATTCTTATTACTTCCGGATCATCTGAAAATATTCTTATTATAAATGCAGGAAAAAAATACCCCAGAAAGCTGAAAATTGAAAAAAAGAAAACTGCCAGCATAATCATAACAGCAAATATCTTCCTCAGTATTGCATAATCTTTCTTACCGTAAAACTGTGCCATAAAAATGGAACATCCGCTAAAAGCCCCGAATAATGTAATATTAAACACCATATAGTATTTATTGGCAAATCCCACTGAAGCAATTGCGGTCTCCCCCAGCCTTCCTATCATAAGATTATCTGCGAGATTCAGAGCTACGTTTAAAAACTGCTGGCATATTAATGGTAATGCTAACTTTATAAATACTCTGTAAAAATTTTCATTTTTCATTTTTCACCTTCCTTAATATTGAATTCCTCTATACAAATAAAAATTAACTATAAAGTCTCTTTTGGTATCGGCATACGCACTTCTCCTTCGAAACTTCTATAGTTAATATTTATAACTTACTTATTAAATTTTTTTATTTAATATCCAGCCTGCCGTTTCAAATGAATTTTTGGTCGCCTGAAAATCAGGTGGTAGCTATTTATATCCGCAACACAGGATCCGTATCATCTCAAAAGTATGACCGTGATTTATCTGAAATGGCAAATATAGGGATAACCCCATTAAGACTATGTTAGAACAAAAATTGTATAATTGATCACGCACAGGCCAGAAAATTTTTTAATTATCTTCTTTTGTTTCCTCTACATAAAGGCTTTTTAACAGCAGCTCTTCCTCAAGCTGTTTCTTATCCACAGCTGCCGGAGCCTCCATCATAAGATCCTGCCCTTTATTTGTTTTAGGAAACGGAATTACTTCTTTTATGGAATCTTCTTTCAGCATAGCCATAAGCCATCTGTCTACTCCGAATGCTATTCCTCCGTGAGGCGGCACTCCGTATTTCAATGCATTCAGGAAAAATCCAAATTTATCTTCTGCTTCTTCTTTACTTAAACCAAGCTTTTCAAAAATAATATCCTGTAGTTCCGAATCGTGGATTCTTATACTTCCTCCTCCGATTTCGTATCCGTTTAACACCATATCATAACTTAAAGTTCGTATTTTTTCAAGACTTTTATTTAAAAATTCTCTGTCTTCTTCTTTTATTGCTGTAAACGGATGGTGTGTAGACTTAAATCTTTCTTCTTCTTCACTCCATTCAAACATTGGAAAATCTATTACCCATAAAAAGTTGTCCTGTTCTGTATTTATAAAATTAAGTTCATTTCCTAATTTCAGTCTTAATGCACCAAGTGCATTATTTGTGATATCCTTGGTATCAGCTATTATCAAAGCTATACTTCCAGATTTCAATTCCAGTTTTTCTGCTATTTTGCTAAGCTCATCCCCGCTGAAAAACTTGGCTATAGGTGAAACTATTTCGTTATTTTCATCTATTCTTATGTGTGCCAGTCCTTTTGCCTTGAAATATGTCTTTGCGTAATTCTCAAGGTCACCGATATACTTTCTGCTGAACTTCTCAAGATTATCAGGTACTACTATTGCAGCTATCTTTCCTCCGCTTTCTGCTGTACCGGCAAATGCCTTAAATTCTGAATTTCTTACTTCTTCTGTAATGTCTATAAGCTCAAGACCGAATCTTGTATCAGGTTTATCAGAACCGAATCTGTCCATAGCTTCATAATAATCCATTCTTGGAAAATCATAATCTGCTTTCTTTCCTGTTACTTTCTCAAACACTATTTTAGCCATTTTTTCCATTTCACAAAGTATATCTTCCTGTGTTACAAAAGACATTTCTATATCCAGCTGTGTAAATTCCGGCTGTCTGTCAGCTCTCAGATCTTCATCTCTGAAACACTTGGCAAGCTGATAATATCTGTCCACTCCTGCTACCATCAGTATCTGCTTAAACAGCTGCGGCGACTGCGGAAGTGCATAAAAATCACCTTTATTTATTCTGCTGGGTACAATAAAGTCTCTTGCTCCCTCAGGAGTTGCCTTGGCAAGTACAGGTGTATCTATATCAAGAAATCCTTTATCTGTAAGATAATCTCTCATAGCTTTTAACATTGTATTTCTTTTTCTCAGATTATTAAGCATCTTAGTTCTTCTTAAGTCAAGATATCTGTATTTCAGTCTCATATCTTCACCAAGATTAGTTATATTATCATTTATTGCAAACGGAAGCTGCAATGATCTGCTCAGAATATCTATAGTATCAGCAGCTACTTCTATATCACCTGTCGGCATATCCTTATTCTTGCTGCTTCTCTCCCTTACAGTCCCGGTAACTTTTATTACGTCTTCGTTATTCAGTGATTTTGTCTTTTCAAATAATCCTTCGGGAGAATTTTCTTTATCTATTATTACCTGTGTTATTCCTTCCCTGTCTCTTAAAACCAGAAATAAAAAATGGTTCATATCTCTTACATTTGCAACCCATCCGGATAAAACTACTTTTTCTCCGGCATTTTCTATTCTAAGCTGGCCTAAATTATGCGTTCTATACATCTCCATTTACCCTTTCTATGACTTTTTCAATTTCAAGTTTTTCCTGTTCACCTGTATCAAAATTCTTCAGTACTGCCTTATTCTCGTTTTGCTCATCTTCTCCTATTATTATAACATATTTTGAGCTTAATTTTCCTGCTTTTTTCATTTGTGCCTTAAAACTTTTCGTTTCATAGTCAAAATCAACTTTTATATCATTTTCTCTCAAAGTTTTTATAACATTTAGTGTATATTCTTTTGTTTCGGGAAAATAAACCACATATACAGGTTTTTCCTCCTCTTTCATTCCTGATTCGTCCATTAGAAGTGCTATTCTTTCAGTTCCCGCAGCGAACCCTATTCCCGGCATCTGTACATCACCAAGTATTTCCAGAAGTTTGTCATATCTTCCTCCTGCAAGTACAGTTGACTGTGCACCGAGATTCTCAGACTTTATTTCAAAAACCGTATCCGAATAATAATCCAGCCCACGTACAAGTCTGTGATTTTCTACATAATTTACGCCGAACATTTCCAGATATTTTTTTAATTCATTATAATAGTTTCTGCTTTCTTCGTCCAGATAATCTTTTAGAAGCGGAGCATTTTTGTATTGTTCCTGACATGTTTCCGACTTACAGTCCAGTACTCTCAAAGGATTCTTGGCATATCTCGTTTTACAGTTATCACACAGTTTATCCAGTCTTTCTTCTATGAATTTTTTCAGTTCTGCTGTATATCTCTGTCTTGAAGCACTGTTTCCAAGACTGTTTATTTCCACTGTCAGATTTTTTATCCCGACTTTCTCAAGGAATTCACAGCCCATTTTTATTACGTCAGCATCAAGAAAAGGATCTCTTATTCCGAAAACTTCTGCTCCCACCTGATGAAATTCTCTGTATCTCCCTTTCTGCGGAGCCTCATATCTGTACATAGGCCCGTAATAGTACCATTTTACCACAGGATCAGACTTATATAATCCTCCTTGCAGATAGGCCCTTACCACACCGGCTGTTCCTTCCGGACGCATAGTGATGCTTCTTCCTGCTTTATCAGAAAAAGTATACATCTCCTTAGATACTACGTCAGTTTCTTCTCCTACTCCTCTTTCGAATAATTCTGTCTCTTCTACAATGGGAGTAATTATTTTCTCAAATCCATACTTTGAAAAAACATTTCTTGCGCTATCTATAATATAATCATATTTTTTCACATCTTCGAAATATCTGTCTTTCATACCCTTCAATACTTTTATCATTTTTTCTCCATTCTGCAAACAATATATCTTACCTTATATTTGATTTTCTTAATTATAATATCATTATATCTGACTTTTTTCAAAATTTTTTGTATATTGGTATTCTGTATTTAATATTTCTTATATTATATCATATTTATACAGACTTTGTCTCTTTTTCTCGGGAATTTCATAAACATATTCTGATTTTTCCCAAAATTTATATTAATACTGATTTTTTATATTTTTCCTTTTCAATCGAAATTAAAAACAGGATTTCACACCCTGTTTTACTGTATTTCTATTCTTTTATAAAGTAAACTGCTTTTTCTCTGTTGTCTATTTCTACATTTAAATTCAATCCGTATTCACTTCTCAGTTTTTCAAAAGAAATACCGTATCCCCTTGGATTCCCGCAGCTCACGCCATTTCTTCTTTTGGAACAAATCCAGAAACTAAACGACTTAAACTCCGGATCTGTCTTATTCGGTCCCAGCGTAATTGTTCCGCTTTTTCCTCTGTAATTAATATTTACTATTTCAATTTCTTCTTTTTTATGTAAATTTATTTCTTTTTCCACTTCTTCAATCTTCACAGGACTATCTTCGGAATAGCTCATTTTCAGAATTCCGTCATAAAATTTTGAATCTGTATTTTCAATTTTATAATTAGAATTGGCAAGTAAAAACATTTCTTTTATTTCATGTCCGTAATTCCAGTGTTTGCTTAATCCCAGCAGAATATAATTATTTCCTGTTATTCTGTCTCCCACAAGCTGGACTTGACCATCTATCTTATACACTTTACCGTTATCCTTTAACATAAAAACATAATCGGAATACAGATAATTCTTATATCTGAAACTCCCTAAAAATGCATAATAAGCTGCTCCTGTTATTGCTAATACAAACAATACCCCCAAAAACTTCTTCATTAATTTTCTCCTTATATTTCAAGTATCTCAGCATATGTTAACATTATACAAAAAATAATTCAATATAAAAAAATTTTAAGGTTTCTAATCCACTCTTGTTTACTCTATGTCAAGTTAAGAATGGGCAATACAATACTTTTCTGTTTCATTCCTAATATTCAAGTTCTTTTCTAAAAATTCTTTCAACATGTCTCTTACTCATCTTTTATAATATACAACCTGTTCATACCAGATTATACTACACTTTATTATCTTAAACAGAGTTTAGACTAAAATGTAATCTAATATTTTTTCGAGATAATTAGATATCTCATTTAAATTAAACTCTGTTCCATCTAAAATGCAAAATTTATTTCAGTTTCTCTCTCTATTGCCTCTTGAAATAACTTTTTGATTTGTGTACTATATTCATCATTAAATTCATCGTGTCTATTTATTGCCTCAAGAACTTTTTTCATATCTTCAACATTATCAATCACTTCTTCTTCATACTCATCAATAATAACATTTGCTACATTATTAATTAAATGAAATAATCCCTTATTCCAAAGATAATTCATTTCATCTTCTGTCATAAGTAAGTATTTAGATTTATCTCTTACTTCGTTATAATCAATAGCATAATATAATTTTTCCTGATCCTCCTTAGTTAAAGGTACATATATCCAATATTGTCTATTATTCATTTTTTCCTCACTTTCTATATTATTTATCATCTAAATTATCAATATTTAAAAAATGGGTTAATCTTTTATACTCTTGTGGGGATGTTCCCTGTTTTGTTCCCCTCTCAGTTATAAACTCATATGGATTATTACCATTCATTTGTAAATAACGTACTTTTTTACTTGGAACACTTTTATCCTCAATTCTAAAATAATTCCCCTTATAATCGTACACCACTTGTATATCTGTCTCTGTATTTAAAAACATAACTTTACTTTTTTGCTGATTATGATATTCAACGGGATTCTCCCCAGCAAATATTTCAACTGCTTCCTGTAGACTTGATTTTTCCCATTGCTCAGCATAATCCTTTGCTCTTGAAGCACCATCTCTTACAGGTTCTTTTTCAAGCTTTACTTTACCTGTTTTTACTTTTCCCTTCATTGACATGCTTAAAGCTTTTACCATTTGATAATATCCATACATTTCATTATATGCAGACATTCCGTCATTCGCAGTTTTTCTTAACATATACGCTGCCTTACCATCATCACTCATCGAATCTACTATTTTCATTGATTCCGCTGGATCATAAGTTGTATAGCCACCAGCATATGCTGCCTGTAATGGATCATGCCCTAACATTCCAGAGAGCATTTTCTTATTCTGACAATCCATTCCCTTTTCCCAAAGTTCTGTTATCCCTTCCGAACTTGTTCCTCTGTTAAAAAAATCTCCTATTGTCATATCAGGAAGCACTGAACGGATATCCCTAACCTTTGTTTCTACATAATAAACTCCTAGAAATACTGGATTTATCAGTCCCAAATGTAAAGGCACTTTTCTTGATCCTAAATCAACTTTATTGGGATTTTCCTGCATTTTAACATATACATCCCTTAAATTTACATTTTTAATATCTTCCCAGTTATTTACCCCATAAGTCTGTTTACTTCTCTGTAATTGTGCAAGTTTCTCCTTCGGATTATAACCTGTCTGCATATACATGTATGAATTTCCTGTATTATTTCTTTCCATATCCCTTACTGCATTTCCTAACCTGTTTTCCTCATTTTCAAAATATTCTGTCATTGCTCCATCAAATATTTCAATTAAAGATTTTACAGCCATATCAGATAAATTTTCAATATTATCTTTCATCTGTTCCACCATGTCTGCAAAATCTCCAAATAATTCTGCCATCGCAGAAGCATATTCAACTTGTTTACTGTCGAAAACTGTTATCTTTCCGCCATATGCACAAAAACAATAACTATCTTCTAGTAATGCCTCACTTCCTGCAAACCTCACTTTTGAATAAGTTTCGAACCAAATTAAAAACTGACCATATAAATCTGATTCCATTTTACAATTACCCATAATACTACAGCTGCCAAATGATTTAATATGTTTTCCTGCTATATTATCTGCCTGACTAGCTACATGATATCCTTGTAATTTAATGTTTTTAGGTGATACTTCAAACTTACTTTCAAATTCTCCCTTATCACAGATAAGCTCACTTCCAAGAATTAAATACTCCTTATTTTCTCTACTGATTAAAACTCACCTCTTTTCAGTTTACCCCAAAATTAAATTATAGAAAATAAATATACCATAAATTAAAATAAATTACAATTTTTTTCATTTAATAACTAATAAAAAATAATATTACTAAAATAATCATATGTATTATTTTTTTATTTCAAAAGTATATTTTCTTGAAACCCTCCCATTTCAATTTTTATCTTTTTTACATTAATATTACCAAGAAAAAAGCTGCCCCCTGACAGAGCAGCCAAAATTCCTTATATTTAAATTTTACAACAATCCCGTATTTTTATGAATTCACCTTAAAACACAGCCTTCAACGTAACTCCGGCCCTGTAATCATTTTCCTTGCTGCTTCCGGCCATATACTCCCCATTCAAAAATACTCCGTATCTTTCCTCTATTTCCATTCCAATCAGTGCTTTTCCCCTGAATGAGCCTTTCTCTCTCTCAGGTTTTGCGAGATCATGGTAATTTGTCTCTATAGCTGTTAATTTAGCCTGTTCTTTCTCATTTAGATCAAGAAACTCATATTCATAGGCAAAATCCAGTTTCCCTTTTAATTTCCATTCACTTTTTCTTCCCAAAGGTACTGAAGTATCTACCTCTATTCCTGCTCTCGGCTTTACACTCCATGCATCATTTCCATGCACTTTTACAGATTCAAGTCCTTTTTCAGTAAATGAAGGTCTTGTTACATACATTGCCCTAAAGGCCCCGTATGGAATCAACGATACTTTCTTCCCTGTTCTTACCTCTTTACCTAATACATTATCACTTGTCATACTGTATGTTTCATAGAGTCCGTTCATTTCCGATCTTCCTGTTTCAGACCAGACTATATTTCTGTCTATATTGTGAAATCCTATTCTTCCTGTGAGGTCATTACGAAGTCTCCATCCATCTGCCTTGTACTTATTATGAATCCCAATCTGTACTGTATCTACCCGCTCTTCACTATTATTTCCATCCTGAAATTCAAATCCTGTATGCAGATACCCAAGTGAATACCCAAATGTATGCTTATATGTCCTTTCCACTTCTCTTAATGCCAGTACTCCTGCAGTTGTGTAATCATAACTTTCCACACCGGCTGTCTTTTCCGTAGTTCTCCCTTTTCCGGCTATTACATTTATCTTTACACTTTCCTTTGTAGTATTTACAGAATCAGACATGAGTTCCGCAGACTGCTCAAAAGCCCTTGCCACATCTTCTTCTCTCTGATTTATATTAGCGTATACACTTCCTCCGAGACTTGCCATTACATGTCTGAAGTCATCTTCCGAAGTTATAAGGTCGATTTTATCATATATAATTCCGGCATTACCGTCTGCCCCGTAGTAATTTTTATCCAGAGCCTGTGCAAGTCCGTCAAACCACAGTCCTTTTGCAAAGTCATGATAAGCCAGCTTTTTCATATATATACTTGTATTTCGTTCTTCATCTTCCTCGGAAACTGCTTCCCATGTAAACGAACTGCTTACCACAGAAAGCTTATTTCCCAAAACAGTCAGACTTCCGGCTTTAAATACATTTTCCAGTTTATACACATTAGCATTTGTCCCCTGAGTAAAATCAGGAAGAATTTTTATTGTATCAGTCACCTTTATGCTGTCAGCAAGAATACTAACACTGTCCAGTGTAAAATCCACTCCTGAAAGTACAGACTTTTGTATAGTATCAATATTTGGTTTTATTGAAATTTTCATGCCCAAAGCATCAAATTCACCATTTACTTTTATTATTCCGGCATTTACCAATTCAGGAATTTCATAATTGCTCTGTGATGATGTCATTCTTGCACCGTCTGAAAAATTTATTGTTCCGCTGTTAATAATTTTACTTACCGGAGCTGTGATTCCCGCAGAATTTTTGCCTGATACATTAATCGTTCCTTTATTTTCTACAGTTACATTTTGTGTGGAATAAATTCCCGCAGCATTTTCACCCTCTACGCTTATTATTCCTTCATTTGTGATTTTACCGGAATTTATTCCTGCAATTCCTATTACATTATCACCATAAAGTGATATAGTTCCGTAATTAATTACTCCTGAACCGCTGTCAGAATAAATACCAACAGCACCATTTCTGGAAGATGTTATATTCCCGTGATTCTCAGCAGCAGTCTGATTATTCATAACATATATTCCCACTGTATTTTCACCTAGGTTTATGTCTCCATAGTTTTTAACCGTTGAATTATTCCCCAGAATTGCAATTGAATATCTGCTCCCTGCACTGTCAATTCCTTCAGAAGCCGAATAAATAATATCCGAATCCCCTGTTGAAATATCACCGTTATTAAGAATGCTTCCTCCCTCATTGTAAATCCCTATATTACCTTTACCTGATATCACAGTAATATCACCGGCATTTTTTACAGTGCCGCCTCCTATGGTATAAATCAACACATTTTCTGAGCCGTCTATCTGTATATCTCCGCTGTTTGTAATTGTCCCCGCTCCTGAACCGTAAATCAACACATTGTTGCCGTGTAAAGTCAGAGCAGCTGTATTATCTAATCCCGATCCCGATTCAAGTACAAAACCAAAACTTCCTTTTCCTATTTCAATATTTTCAGAATGATTCTCTACCAATGCATTATCTATGGCATAAATACCTGATGCAGAATCAGTCCCTGTTTTTATTATTCCTGTATTAGAAATTAACACATTCCCGCCGGCTGTGAATATCCCTATCCCGCCGGCTCCTGTTTCCAAAATCCCGTTTCCTGTTATACTTCCGCCTTTACTGTATATTCCCGCGGAATTTTTTCCTGTACTTATCTTACCGTTATTAACTATTGTATTTTTCTTATTATCATTATAGATTCCCACACTTAATATTTCATTATCAGCAGAATCCCCGATGGTAATCTCGCCGCTGTTATCTACATTCTGTATCCCTGAACCTTTTACATAAATTCCTGCTGACTTCATACCGGCTAAGCTGATCATTCCTTCATTCTTTATAAACGAAGAATTCCCGCCGTTATAATCAGAGTATATTCCTGCCGAAGAATTTGAATTTCCCGATATCGTCCCGTTATTTACAGAAGAAGTGAATTTTCCTTCTTTTATATATATTCCTTTGGAATTTTCCCCTATTGTGATTTTTCCGCTATTTAATAAATTATCAACATTTTCCCCGAACATAGCCGCAGAATTTTTATGAACTTCTATATTTCCTGTATTTAAAGAACCCGCACCATTTTTGGCATAAAGTCCTGCTGAATTATCCTGTAATATCACAGTTCCTTTATTTACCAGTTCCACATCAGACGAAATTTCTTTTCCGGTAAATATAAACAGTTCATTTCCAAGGTACTTCCCGCCTGCGAATCCTGCTATATTATTTCCATCTGCTGTAATAACTGCATTTTCATCAAATAATATCACGGAATTCTCTCCTGCTGCAAGTATACTCTTATTACTCAGCATTGTTTCATTACTAAAGTAAAAACCGGAATTTTTCATATTTCCGCCTGTATAATTACCGTTCCCAGAAACTTTAGCCATGTCAAAATTAATAAATGAATTTGCAGGAGTCAAAGAAACCAGATTAAATAAGATATTATTATTTCCGTTTACATTAAAAATTATTGTTCCTGATAAATCTGAATTTCCGGCAAGATCCACTCCGGCTGAATTATTACCGTTTAAAACAATTTCTATATCATTCATAACAGCATTGCTGCTGTCCAGATATATTCCCGTACTTTCACTGCCTGCGATAACCTGCCCTCGTCCATTAAGTACCGATCTCTTACTATATATCCCTGTTCCCTTTTTTGCTCCTGAAATATCTATTACAGAATTTTCTCCAAGTGTTACTGCAGAATCTGATGTCAAAATATCTGCATTACTGTTATCCGAGTATATTCCCGCTCCTTTTTCTGCACCATTTACTTTTATAATTCCGTCATTTATTATTTCTATCTTTTTATTTCCATAATCCGGTGTTTCCGATGTTAATAAATTAGTCCCGTAAATTCCCACACCATTATTACCAGCCTCTATATAACCTGTATTTTTTATCTGAGAACCATTCCCGCCGAGAAGCCCTATTGAATTATCACCGGAAACAATCAAAACACCGTCATTTGTAATAATCCCAAAATCCATTATTATCCCAACCGAGTTTTTCCCGCTTAATAATATTGTCCCGTTATTTCTGACTGTTACTTCATCACGTCCCGAAGTTCCTGTATAATTTTTCTGTGCCGCAGCATAAGTATCATCAGCAGAGCCTGACATTATCACTCCTGATTCTATTTTCACCTTAGATGACAAATACTCTGTTCTGTTATATGTATCCCCTGTATCATCCAGGTTTACATTCTGATCTACTGCAAGATTTCCTCTGACTGCCGAATATATTTTATAATCCTGTCCCTGTATCTGTACTTTTGAAGATGGAATCAGAGCTTCTATTATATCTGCTCCTGATTGACTGAGATTTACTGCTGAATCTGATCCTTTCAAAATAAACAATGCAGAATTACTATCTGTCATATTCAGGTTCAAAACGCCGTTCCCTGTAAAAATGCTGTTTATGAAACCTGTTATATCTGAAAGACCTCCTCTTAGATAAAATGCTGTTCCTCCCGAGTTCACCTCCGCATTAGCTGTTCCTGTGATCTTTACATGACCTGTTGATACATTTGTCCATGCATCTGCATATGTATAAAATAATAAACCGCTGTCATTTGCCGTAAGTGAAGTCCCTGTGAGATTAACAGCTGCATTTTCTCCTGTATATAGATTTACGGCACCATTGGAAGATACTATTTTTCCTCCGTTCAAATTTGTCTTATTGTTATTTTTTGCACTGTATACTCCTATAGACTGGTTTCCGCTCACATTTATAATACCTGAATTCATATTGAAGCTTCCCGCATTATATACCCCGGCTGCTTTATCTCCGCTCACTGTTACATTTCCGCTGTTAGTTCCCGAAGCCTCGGCACTTGAACTGCTGCTGCCCAAGACTGCTATTCCCTGAGATTTACCGCTATTCACAATTATTGTTCCTGAATTTACCAAATTTCCGCCGTTAGCAGCCAGAAGTCCTGTTGTCTGTTCCAGATTTTTCCCTATTGTTATTACAGCTTTATTTTCCACAAATGTTTTTTTACTTCCGAGATTATTATAATCATTTGCCATCATTATAATATTTTCTGTAGAATTATTTGTCTCATTTGTGTTATCTGCGTTTATATCAGTCATAAGAACCATACCATATTTATCTGTTCTTATAATGTACTTATGTCAATAATGTGGACACATTTATCTTGTCTATTATGAAATTTTTTTCAAATATTCTTTAGGAGATAAA
>NZ_JAMZGM010000068.1 GCF_024158605.1 Sebaldella sp. S0638
GAAGGGCCCACAAAAACCATAAATTCCCCGTCTTTAATATCAAGATTTATCCCGTGTACTGCCTTAAACCCGTTAGGGTACTGTTTCTCCACACCTTTTAATGTCACTTTGGCCATTTAAAACCCTCCAGTTACTTTATTTTATTAATATTTTATAAACAAAATTATTCCAAGAAAACATTTTCTAAATTTAAGCTTATTTCAGAAATTGTTTTCAATATGATAATACCTCAAGTTTTTTATTATGTCAATAGAAAAAATTTTATTTTTTTGAAAAAATAAAAAAAGAGCAGCTTTTCTAAGAAAAGTAACTCTCTATAATTTTATTTTTATGTTTTATTTTATTTTTGCACATGAATCTTTTAACTTTAGCTCTGTTTCAAATATCTTTCTTTTCTCTATTTCATTTCCGTTTAACACCAGCATTAATCTCTCTGCAAGCTCCACGCCCATTTCATAAATCGGCACTTTTACAGTAGTCAGTCTTGGTTTTGCTATTTCTGACATATAAGTATCATTATGCCCCACTATTGACAGTTCCTCAGGAATTCTCAAACCGAGTTCATCAGCAATATTCATGACTATTCTTGCCTTTATGTCATTTTTACAGAATATAGCCGTAATGTCGCCTCTTTTCAGCAGTAATCCCCTTACTGTACTCGTTATACTCTCTATAGTATCCCCGGTTTCCAGTATTATTTCCTTATCTTCCTCTATATTATTCTCACTTAATGCTCTTTTATATCCCATATATCTTTCATAATTTACAGTAAATTCAGTAGAAGAATTTACCATTGCTATTTTTTTGTGCCCCAGTTTTATGAGATAGCTTACCGCAAGAAAAGAATCTTCTTCATTTAATGTATCTACGGTATATACTTTATTTATAAGGTTTTCATCATATACATTTCCATTTATTATAAATTTTACGTCATTCTCTGCAAAACTTGTTATAAACATGTCGTCAAGCTTACTGCTCAAAAGTATAAACCCGTCCACTCTTCCGCTTTTATAAAGTGAGATGAGTTCTTTGGTTTTTTCTTCACTTCTTTCACATGATAATAACTGTATAAAATAATGTTTTTGCTGTGTTATAGTCATTATGCCCCTCAGAACTTCTGACAGATATGGAGAAAGAAAAGATTCGTCAGTACTAGCATTTAGTATCACACCTATATTATTCAGTTTCCCCTTTAGATTCTGGGCAGTTATACTTGGTGTATAGTTAAGCTTTTCCGCTGCTTTCAATACTTTTTTCACATATTCTTTTTTTACATTCTCAGGTTTTGATAAAGCACGTGAAACTGTAGAAACAGAAACCCCAGCTTCTCTGGCCACATCTTTTATTGTTATTTTACTCATAATTCTCCTAACAGAAAACGTTTTTTTTATGTTAACATAAATTCCAATTTGTGTCAACATTCTCTCAATGGTATTTTTCCTTTTCTCTTCTGGAATACAGGCTTTTCTCTATATTCTTTTAATATTTTATTTTTTTATATACAGAAAATTTTTCTGTTTTAAAGATTTTTTTCTAAAATTGCAATATTTTCTTTCCTGTGATAAAATATTATAAAATTTCATTAAGGAGATACAATGACTAAAAAGAAGAAAATTACTCTGATTACAGGGATTATTATTTTTCTGCTTCTTGCTTTAGGATATGTTGCGACTAAATTTTTCGTATCCGCTTCTTCAGTAAAGAACAAAAAAATAGAAAAGCCTGTTTACCAAAATACACCTCAGGTATTACAGGAGAAAGAGGAAATCAGGAATAAACTAATCGAATATGAAGACATACATATTGACGGACTAAAAATTATAGCACAGGGGCTTGAAGATTCCGATACCCTGTCAGTGCATTCTCAGGCACGTAAAAGTATTCAGGATGTAACCATGATATTGACAGACCTTGAAACACAAGACTGGGGCAATACTGATGATGAAAACTTCAATAAAGCAGCGAAAGAACTGCACCAAGATGCCATAACTGCTTATCAGTATAAGCTGGAATTTCTGGAAATCTGTGCAGTCTGGTCACAGGAAAATCCCGGAAAGAATCTTCTGAAGATCATTAATCTGTCCACTAAAATGGCAGATTACTGGGAATATTTCATAAAAAAGGAAAATATTTATCTGGATAACACTGAAAAATAAAAAATACACCCTGTTTGTCAGGCTCCCCTGACTTTCTGGGTGTATTTCATTTTTTACATTTCTTTTTTATTAACTCTTATCTTTCTCCAAGTATATACGAAATTCCTGCATTGATTTTATGATTTTCAAAATCACTGTTATTTTCATATTCATAACCTGTTTTAAGAGTAAATTTATCTGTTATCTTGAAGTCCATATTTAAATTTGCATTTAAAGTTCCTTTTCCATAATGCAGTTCTTCCATTGTGTAGCCATTTGTCATTTTTCTGTCTTTGTGGAATGTATCAGTGAAATTCTGTTCATAGCCTATTCCCACAAGCCATCTGAAATTTCCTGTACCGTTCCCAATATGAAGACCGATTTTCCCTACTGCACCATCACCTGAAGCA
This sequence comes from Sebaldella sp. S0638, assembly GCF_024158605.1. Lineage (NCBI taxonomy): Bacteria > Fusobacteriati > Fusobacteriota > Fusobacteriia > Fusobacteriales > Leptotrichiaceae > Sebaldella > Sebaldella sp. S0638. The sequence continues at coordinate 2,546 of NZ_JAMZGM010000068.1, forward strand.
CCTTCTATCTTTGCCATACCATCAGTTCTGATTGTTTCTTCATTTACCATTATATAATCCACACCTATTGACGGAGTTACCACCAAACCTGTATTCCATAAATTCTGGTCATAGCTTGCTGTTACTCCTGTTTTTATTACATGAGAATTATAACTGCTCTCTTTTCTTCCTGCCATAAGCCAGTCTGCATTAAGTTTGTGTTCATTATAACCATATCCGAAATGTCCGTCCAGATTCAGGTTTCCTGTTTTATATCTTCCAAATACATCTATACCGAATGTATTTACCTTTTCCTCATCTCCGTTATCATATCTTACCTTATTATCTGTATATCCCAAAGTAAAACCGCTGTATAAATTATCTGTATGTTTATAAAGTGTTGTTCCGGCTATTCCGTCAGAATCCACATCATAATCATAATTAAGACTGTTGCTTCCTTTAAAGTTCGATCCTGCTTTTGTTCCTACATATTCTACCGATTGTCTTCTTTCACCGGAATTCATACTGTCTGCTTCCATAGAAAGAAAATTCCCCGACATTGTGTCCAGTCTGTTTAAGCTGTCAAGATCAACCCTGTTTCTGGGAACGGCATTTGTTTTCTCCGCTGCTGTTGGTTTTGGATCAGGAGACGGACTTGGTACTGGATCAGGATTCGGTTCAGGATCTGGTACAGGAGTAACAGGAACTTCCTTATTAAGATTCGTATACAATGCATCCAGTACTGTAACTCCGTTTTCTATTCTTGATACTGTTTCCTTAGTCCAACCTTCTGCTTCATTCATTCCTCCAGTTGTCTGAAACTGGAAAGAAGGATCCACAGCCTGTTTTTTATTAGAAACAACTATACTCTTTACTCTCAGCTGATCTCCGTAATTAGTGAGCCCTGATTCTTTTGCAATATCGTTTACTGTATTTCCTGCATTGTTCAAAACTATTTTTCCGTTTTGTAAATTCAGACTTGCTGCTATTATTTTTCCTGTTTTATTTGTTTCATTCACTATTCCGTCATAATTTACACCTACATTTATTACTCCTGATAATGTTAATTCTCCCAGTTCAGTTTCATCAGCCAGATCCGCCATACTTTTTTTCCCTGAAAAAGCTTCTGTATAATAACTGTCATCTGCAGCAGGATTCAGGTTGATAATTCCTGTAATTTCCGAATTTCCTCTGCTTACTATTTTATTAAAATTATCAGCACTATCTATTTTTACATTTCCGTTTACTATTAATACATTTTCTCCGCCGGAAGCATTAATTTTCCCGCTTATTTCACTTCCGTTTCCTAGTTCAAGCACACTGCTGCTGTTATCAAATTTCACTGCATAATCTGTACCTGATATTTTACCAGTATTTAAGAAGTGTCCGCTGTATTCTTCTGCACCGGAAACTATTTCTACACCTGTTTTTCCGTTTATTTCTCCTGTATTTACCGTTTTTATATTATTCGACACATAAATCCCTGTCTCCGCTGCTTCTATTTTACCTTGGTTCAATAATGTTGACTGCTCAGAACTTATTCCTGTATTGCCGCTTTTCAAATAACCTGTATTCAAAATACTGCTGTTATTTAAAGCTGCTATTGCTGTTCCTTTTGTTATATCTATATCTCCGGTATTTTTTACTGTTGAATTATCAGCTTTTATTCCTGTTCCTTCTGTTGATATACTTATTTGAGCACTGTTCAGAAGCATGCTGTTATTTGCTGTTAAGATTCCTGTTCCATTCTCTATACTTATATTACCGGTATTTTCTATTTCTGAATTATCGGCATTTATCCCTACACCATTTGAATTAATCAATAATGCAGCATTTTTTAGTACAGAATCTGCTAAATCTATGTTAATTCCTTTTGACACTTTTATTTCCCCGCCGGCTGTATTTGTTACATTTGAAGCCGATGTCTGTATTCCTGTTCCTTCTGTTATACTTATTTTCGCACTGTTTGTCAGGATACTGTTATTTAAAGTTGAAATTCCTGTTCCTTTTATTATCTGCAATTCTCCGCTGTTTGTCACTTTAGAATTATTGCCAAGTATTCCTACACCGTCTTCATTGCTTAAAAGCGCGTTATTTGTCAGTGTTGTACTGCTTACATCTATATTAGTCCCTTTAACTGCTGATATTATACCTGTACTTTCATTTGTTACTTCAGACCCTGCAGCTTTGATTCCTGTTCCTGAATCTGTTATTTTTATTGCGGCACTATTTACAATTTTACTGTTGCTCTCTCCTGCTATTCCTGTTCCCTCTGTTATATTAATTTCTCCTGCATTATTCAGTTCAGTGTTATTAGCATACATTCCAAGAGCCATACCGCTTACATAAATTTGTCCGTTATTACTGACTTTTGAATTTATTCCTGCTATCCCTGCGCCGTTTTCACCGTCGATATTGATAATCCCGGTATTTTGTCCGTCTTTTAGTTCTGAATTGCTTATTCTTATTCCTATACCGTTATCTATACTCAAAGTTCCGGTATTCGATATTAAGTTTCCGCTGTCAGTAATGTTTATTCCCACAGAACCTGCACCTGATAATTCCATATCTCCTGTATTTGTTATACTTGCAGATTTTGTCACAGACATACCTGTAGTATTTCTTTCTGTTGATACAAAGTCAGCACTGTTTGTGAAAGATGTTTTGGCATCTGTTACATAAATCCCTGTTCCGCTCTCGCCGTTAAATTCTATTGTCCCGGTATTTGTCCCTGTAGTTCCGTCCATATAAGTAGTTCCCGATGAAACATATATTCCTGTTCCATTATTCTCAAGAACTATTTTTCCGTCATTATTCAAAACAGAACCTTTGTAATATGAGGCACCGGCCAAAATTCCTATTCCGCTTCCTTTTACTGTTATTAACCCTGTGTTATCTCCTGTGTTTAATGATGAATATTCCAGTTTTATTCCTATTCCGTTATTTACTGTTATATCTCCTGTATTATGTATTTTACCGTTATTTGTAGAATAGATCGCTATTGAATTGTCCCCGAGAGCTGTTAATGCTGCATTATTATATACATGTGCAGTTTTATCGCCAGCTGTTGTACTTCCGCTTAATTTTATCAAAGTAATACCTGTTTTATCCGAACCGGAAATTATATCACTGTTATTTGTAAAACGTCCTTCGTAGGCTCCGCCGCCGAATATAGATACTCCGGTTACATTATTTCCTGCAATGATTATTTTCCCGTTATTTTCACCAATTGCCTGTGAAAGCTGGATTCCGATCCCGTTACTTCCTATTGTCACACTTCCGTTATTTATAACCGTAGAAAACGGAGCTGCATTAGAGTATTTAGTAGCATAAATTCCATAATTATTTGATGTTATTGATCCGTTATTTTCTACATTTGAAGCAAGTGCATAAATTCCATACCCTTTTTCAACAGTTATTATTCCGTCATTTTTTACAAATGACTGATTTGTAAGAGAAGAGTTTGCTATATATACTCCATTTGCATAATTTTTCCCTGTTATCACACCTGTTGATGAGTTTATAAGCTGGGCTCCGCTGTCTCCTGTCAGTAATCCGCTGAACGATGAACTGGCTGAGGCTGAACCTGACACTTCATTGTTATTGGTAAATGTAGAAAACCCTCTTATTGTAACCGCAGAAGCGCTTGTTCCGCCGTTTACTCTTATAATCCCGTTATTTTCAATAGTACCGCCTTTTATATTCTGACTTCCATATGTAAATATAGCTGTTCCGCCTGCTGTTGACAGTATTGTACCGTCATTTCGTATAACTCCTGTAAATGTAGGTCCGGAATAACCTTTTGTAGCAATCCCTATACCCGATGTAAGATTAATTACTCCGTCAGAAGTATTTATAATTGTCCCTGTTCCGTCTGCTGATAAAACTCCCACACCATTTGTGCTGTTCATATTAATTGTTCCGGAATTGATCAGACTGGAATTGTTACTTATTAAAACTCCATTATTGTATTTCGCATTGAGGTCAATCTTATTTAAGTTTTCAAGAACTGCCCCGTTACTCACTTTATATCCCTGCAAGTACCAGTTAGGGTCCGGATTCCCGTTGTTTCCGCCGGCAGTATACGGTCCTTCTCCGGTAATTACCAAATCATTTGTTGTTTGTGTATCACTAGTTATATTTATTGTGTCAGAGGATGTATTAACTGTAACCTGCGCATTCCCAAAACTCGATAATGTTCCAAGCATTGACATTAATATTATTCTTTTCATTTTCCTCTTTCTCCTGATTTGCTCATACAAATCTTTTTTAAAATTTAAAATACAAACTTTTTATTTAATTAATAAACTAAGTTTTCAAATTATAGTATCATATTATTTCCATTCTGTCAAATCGCTATATCCCTTTAATTTCAATATGTACAACAACTTTTTAGAATAAACCCTCTAAAAATGTATAAAATTTTAAATGTTTTTTTTCTATTTTTGATTTTGTTTCAAAAATAAGACATACTTTAAATTAGATGTATGCCTTATTTTATTCATATCTTTGCACATTTTCATGTAAATTTATTTCATAGCAGAAATTTTAAAATAAATCATATAAGATCAAATTAAAATTCCTGCATTTTACTTTTTGTCAGCATGTACAACCATCATCCATAACTGCCATTTTACTGATCCTAAACATACCACTGTTCGTTCTTTGTTACTACTCTTACTCTTACTCTATATTATATACAAAATCACAATTACAAATGTAAATTTATAAAATTCTGTTTTATCTATTTCAAGGTGGGGTAGGTAGTTTTCTTTTTCATATATTTCTTTAATTAATTCATTATTTTAGAATTTTGATAATCACATTTTTACAAAAATTTTGTATAACGTTTACACTATTCCAATGTTTCAATTCCTAAAACTATAATAATCAGTAAAATTTATCAAGACAGAAATGTTAACAATCGTACCGTTCCTTACTAACAATAATATCATACATTTTTTTTATTTGATTTTGCTTATTTCAAAATTAGTTTTATATTTTTTTTAACTTATTTCATTCTAAATATTTTTTATTTCCCAGATTGCCTGAAACTATGCATTAATATAGAAAACTATATTTTTGAAAAGTTTTATCTCTGTTATTATTCTGCATAATTTCTGCACATTCTTTTTATTATCTTAATTTGATGTTATTAAAAAAAGCTGTATAAAACTTTATTTTATACAGCCTTCCCTTGTTAGTTTCTCATTTTTTATAAACTTTATTTATTATACAGGATTATTTTACGCCTAATGTATATGAAATACCTACATCAAATTTATGATTTTCATAATTACTGTTATTTTCATATTCATAACCGCTTTTTATACTGAACTTATCTGATAGTTTATAATCCATATCCAGATTCGCTCTCAAAGTATCTTTTCCGTAATAAAGTTTTTCCATTGTATAACCGTTTACCATTTTTCTTTCTTTGTGAAAAGTATCAGTAAAGTTCTGTTCATATCCTATTCCGGCTTTCCATCTGAAATTCTTTCCGCTGTTTCCCAGACTTAATCCTATTTTTCCTACAGCTCCTTTTCCTGCTGCAGATTCTATATCTGACATTCCGTCTGTTTTTATTGTCCCTTCATTTACAATTACATAATCCATTCCTACTGCAGGTGATAATATTAATCCTGTATTTCCTAATTCCATGTCATATCCTGCCGTTATCCCTGTATTTATTACGTGTGATTCATAATTACTTACTTTTTTTCCTGACATTAACCAGTCAACTTCTAATTCATGTCTGTTATATCCATATCCAAAATGTCCTCCCAAATTCCAGTTTCCAATTTCGTATCTTCCGAATATATCTGTATTAAATGAATTTATTTTTTCATTATCATCATTGGAATATTTTACTTCACTGTCTGTATATCCAAGAGATATTCCTCCGTAAAAATTATCAGTATATTTATGCAATGTTGTTCCTGCGATTCCGTTGGAATCTACATTATAATCATAATTAAAATTATTATTTTCTGAAAAATACGACCCTTTTTTTGCTCCTGTATATTCTATTGTCTGTTTTGTCTCTCCGGCAGCCATTCTGTCTGCTTCCATATTAAGGAACCGTTCAGATAATGTATTCATTTTATTTACATTATCAAGGTCTACTCTGTTTCTTGGAACTGCATTTATTTTTACCGATGACACAGAGATTGGTTTTATTTCTGTATCTTTTTCTGCTGTTCTAACTAATTCAGAACTTACATTTGTTTCTTCGTTTGTTTCTGTTTTCTCTTCAGAGTTTGAATTCAGATCTGTTGTTTTCTGAAAATTTATATCTGTGTTTGTATCACTGGAATTAACTTTATTATTATTTGTATATACCTCATCTAATACTGTTACACCGTTTTCTATTCTTGCTGTAGTTTCTCTTGTCCAGCCGGCTGCTTCATTCATTCCTCCTGCAGTCTGAAATCTGAATTCCGGATCTACAGCCTGTTGTTTGTTTGAAACAATTATACTTTTTATTCTTATCTGATCACCGTAATTTGTTTTACCTGACTCTGTTGCTATGTCATTCACAGTGTTTCCTGCATTGTTTAAAACTACTGACCCATTTTGCAGCTTTAATCCGCTTGTTAATATTTTACCTGTTTTAGCTGTTTCATCTGTTATTCCATCATAATTTACACCTACATTTATTACTCCGGATAATGTTAATTCCCCTAAATTCTCTTCATTGGCAATATTATCCGTATTTTTTGATTCTGTGTATGCACCAGTATAATAACTGTAATCTTCGGCCGGTTTCAAATTAATTGTTCCTGATACTGTACTGTCTCCGATTGCCACCAGTTTGCTGAAATTATCAGCACTGTCTAATTTTATATTTCCATTTACTACTAATATATTTTCTCCGCCGGAAGCATCTATTTTACCGTTTATTATACTCCCGTTACCAAGTTCAAGTACACTGTTTCCATTATCAAATTTTATTGCATATTCTGTTCCTGATATTTTTCCTGTGTTAAAAAAGTGACCGCTGAATTCCTCTGCTCCGGAATTTATTTCTACTCCGGTTTTTCCACTTATTTCACCGGTATTCATTATATTTATATTATTGTAAGCGTATAATCCTGTTCCGCCGGCATCTATTATGCCATCATTAAAAACTACCGAACCTTCTGAATGTATTCCCGTATCCCCACTTTTCAGCAATGAATCATTCACAATAAAGCTGCCGTCTGTTGCTGATATTCCTGTTCCGTTAACAACGTTTATTTCACCGGCATTCTGTATATAAGAATTAACGGACTTAATCCCTGTTCCATTACCATTACTTAAAACTCCTTGATTTAAAACAACTGAACTATCCGTATCTATGGCTGTTCCGTTTAAAACATTTATTCTTCCTGCTAACCCATTTGTTACCTCGGTTTGTACACTTTTTATTCCTGTCCCATTATTTACTTCTATGCCGGTTCCGTTAACAATTATAGAATTCTGACCGTTTATTCCTACTCCGTTTTCACCATTTACATATATAGTTCCTGTATTTTGTTCTTCTTTCAATTCAACATTTCGTAAATTTATTCCAATTCCGTTATTTACATTTATAATTCCTGTATTAGATCCTAATATTCCGCCTTCAGATATATCAATACCTATGGAATTATCACCTGATAATGTCATATTTCCTGTATTTGTTACAGTTGCGGATTTTGTTATATATATACCTGTTGTATTATCACCGGCTGCCTCTAAATCACTGTGATTTGCAAAAGATGATTTTGCATCGGTTACATATATTCCTGTCCCGCCTTCACCCAAAAATACTATTCCGCCTGTATTATTTCCGGTTGTACCATTCAGATAAGTATTACCTGATAAAACATAAATTCCTGTTCCGTTATTCTCAAGAACTATTTTCCCGTCATTTTCTAAGATAGAACCGCTGTAATTTGAAGCACCGGCCAAAATTCCTATTCCGTTTCCTTTTACTGTCACTAATCCTGTATTATCTCCTGCATTTAATGATGAGTATTCCAGTTTTATTCCTATTCCGTTATTTACTGTTATATTTCCTGCATTATGTATTTTTCCGTTACTTAAAGAGTAAATAACTGTTGAATTGTCGCCGAGAGCTGTCAATGATGCATTATTATATATATGCGCTGTCTCATCGCCAACTGTTGTACTTCCGTCAACTTTTACCAGAGTAACTCCTGTTTTATCTGAATCTGAAGTTATATCATGGTTGTTTGTAATCTGCCCTGCATAGCCTCTTCCGCCTATTATATGAAACCCTGTACTATTATTTCCGGAAATAACAAGTTCACCGTTATTTTCACCTATACTCTGATTAATTCTTATACCTGTTCCATTATTTCCTATTATTATTGTCCCGTTATTTACAACTGTAGAAATCGGAGTTCCATTGGAAAATTTTGTAGCATATATTCCTGTACCATTTGAACTTATAGTTCCATTGTTTTCTACATTTGAAGCAACTGCATATATTCCATATCCTTTATCGACATTTATAATTCCGTCATTTACTATAGAAGTAACATTTGTAAGAGATGAATTGGATACATATACTCCATTAGCATAATTTTTTCCGGTAATTACACCAGACTCTGAGTTATACAACTGAGCACCTGCACTACCGCCTAATATACCTCCGCTTGAGTAAAGAGACGGGTTAGAACCATACAGTTCACCATTATTTATAAACAATGTAAAACCAGTTATTCTTGCAGCTGTAGCACCTACTGGAGAATTCTCCACTCTTATTGTTCCGTTATTTATAACTAAACCGCCGGCTTTCGTCTGTCCACCATACACTGAAATCCCTAATCCGCCATTGTTAGAAATGATTAAACCGTCATTTTGTATAAATCCTGTAAAAGATGTTTCTGCATATCCTTTTGAAGCTATTCCATATCCATCTGTAAAGTTTATTATACCTGAAGAAGTATTCATTATACTTCCAGTTCCATCTTCAAGTAATATAGCCACACCATTCGTTCCGTTCAAATTTATTATTCCCGAGTTCAACGCATCGGAATCATTTCTTAATGATATACCTGCATTGTATTTCCCGTTTAAATCTATGGTGTTGGCGTTTTCAAGGCTGGAACCGTTACTTATTTCATAACCTTTCAAATACCAGTTTGGATTTGGATTTCCGCTTCCTCCGCCGGCAGTATAAGGACCCTCTCCACTAATTATCATATCATCAGATGTTTTTCCGTTTGATATTATATTTACACTTTCCGCTGATGTTTTCACATCAACCTGGGCATTTGCCATTGTTGCCAATGCCCCTAATATAGAAATCAGCAATATCTTTTTCATTTTCATCTCTCCTAATTTGTTTATACAAATTTTTAAAATTTATTTTAAATAAATTATCCTGTCACAGCCATTTTTTGCATTTCTATTTTAGTATTATTAATTTTCTTATTTTTATACATTTATTTCTTTTTATCAGTTGTGAATAAAATTCTAATTCCTGAATTTATGTTTAACATTTATTGTACACCACTTATATTTCTCTGTAATATTATATTATAATTTTCTTATGTGTATTCTCTTATCTCAAAATTAGTTTTTGATTTTATAAAGCTAATAATCCTCTAATCATTGAATTATATTTTTATTCTAATTTATTTTTTTATACTAATTTTACAGTAAAAAAATGCACTATCTGTATTTAGAATTTTTATTCTAAGCATGTTTTTATCTCTTAATATTTTTTCCACTTTATTAAAAAATTATATATCCCCATATAAAAAGCCTGCTTTTCAGCAGGCTTACACATTTATAAAAATTTTATTTACCTTTGTAATCAGCACCATAGTATGCTTTTAAATATACTTCTTTTAATTCAGTTACTAACGGATATCTAGGGTTTGCACCTGTACACTGGTCATCAAATGCATCTAATGCTAACTGATCCACAGCTTCCAGGAAATCTTTTTCGGCAATTCCATACTCTTTTATAGAAGCAGGTATTCCGATTTTAGCTTTTAATTCGTCTATAGCTTTGATAAGGTTAGTAATCTTATCATCATCTGTTTTACCGCTTATTCCTAAGAAATTAGCTATTTCTACATATCTGTTTTTTGCATCAGGATACTTGTACTGAGGGAATACACCCATTTTAGTAGGACTTTCCACAGCGTTAAACTTGATTACTTCATTTAGAAGCATTGCATTTGCTATACCGTGAGGTACATGGAACTTTCCTCCCAGTTTATGTGCCATTGAGTGACATATTCCAAGGAATGCATTGGCGAAAGCCATACCTGCAAGACATGATGCATTAGCCATTTTTTCTTTGGCGTTAATAGCTTTTGCTCCTCCGTCCACTGATTCAGGCAGGAAGTCAAATACTAATCTCATTGCTTCAAGTGATATAGGTTTTGTATACTCAGTAGCAAGTGTAGAAACATAAGATTCCACAGCATGTGTAAGTACGTCTATACCAGATGCCACTGTTAATCCTTTAGGCATAGTAAGCATTAATTCAGGATCGATTATTGCCACATCAGGTGTTAATTCATAATCAGCCAGAGGATATTTTACTCCTGTTTCGTCATCAGTTATTACTGAGAAAGGTGTTACTTCAGAACCAGTTCCTGCTGATGTTGCCACAGCTATAAATTCTGCTTTTACTCCCATTTTAGGGAATGCATATATTCTCTTTCTTATATCCATAAATCTCATTGATAAATCATGGAATTTTACTTCAGGATGCTCATACAGTACCCACATAATTTTCGCAGCATCCATTGCAGAACCTCCGCCAAGTGCTATTATTACGTCAGGATTATAGTCAAGCATTGCCTGTGCTCCTTTTTGAGCTGATGATAATGTCGGATCTTCCACAACATCTGAGAATATTCTGTAGTCTATATTTAATTCGTCTAATACTTTTGTTATATGATTAGTAAATCCTAGTTTTGCCAGCGCTGAATCTGTTACGATAAATGCTCTTTTTTTAGACCCCTTCAATTCTTCTAAAGCTACAGGAAGTGAACCAAATTTAAAATAGATTTTTTCAGGAACTCTAAACCAAAGCATATTTTCTCTCCTTTCAGCGACTGTTTTTATATTAATTAAATGTTTTACACCAACGTTTTCAGAAACAGAGTTTCCTCCCCAAGAACCGCATCCTAATGTTAATGACGGCTCTAACTTAAAGTTAAATACATCTCCTATTGCTCCAAGTGATGAAGGCATATTTACAAGAGTTCTTCCTGTTTTCATTCTCTTACCGAATTTATCTACTTTTTCTCTTTCAGCAAGGTTTACATAAAGAAGCGATGTATGTCCAAGTCCTCCAAGATCAATTAGTTTTGCTGCTTTATCCAATGCGTCGTCATAATTTTTTGCTTTATACATAGCCAGTACCGGAGATAACTTCTCATGTGCGAACGGCTCTTCATCAGAAACAGACGTTACTTCTCCTATAAGGACTTTTGCATTTTCAGGAACTTCTACTCCTGCCATTTTTGCTATAGTGTATGCACTCTGACCAACTATTTTCGAGTTTAATGCACCATCTACGAATATTGTATTTCTTACTTTGTCTATTTCAGTTTTTTTAAGGATATATGCTCCTCTTAAATCAAATTCTTTTTTTACTTCGTCATAAATTTTCTCATCTACTATTACAGCTTGTTCAGATGCACAAATTACTCCGTTATCAAAAGTTTTTGACATTAGTGTGTAGTTTACAGTCATTTTTACGTCTGCTGTTTCATCTACTATTACCGGTGTATTTCCGGCTCCTACTCCTATTGCCGGTTTCCCTGATGAGTAAGCTGCCTTAACCATTCCCGGTCCTCCAGTTGCCAGTATCAAATCAGCTTCTGCCATTAATTCCTTTGAAAGATCTACACTTGGTTCGTCTATCCATCCGATGATATTTTCAGGTGCTCCAGCTTTCACTGCAGCCTCTAAAGCTAGTTTCGCAGTATAGATTGTACATCCTTTCGCTCTTGGGTGCGGAGAGAATATAATTCCGTTTCTTGTTTTTAGAGCAAGCAGTGTTTTGAATGCTGTAGTTGATGTAGGGTTAGTCGTAGGTATTACCCCTGCCACTACTCCTATCGGCGTAGCTATTTTCTTAATACCGAATGATCTGTCTTCTTCCAGTACTCCACAAGTCTTTTCATCCTTGTATTTATTATAAATATATTCAGAGGCAAAATGATTTTTTATTACCTTATCCTCCAAAATACCCATTCCTGTTTCCTCAACAGCCATTTTTGCAAGATTAATTCTTTCATTGTTAATTACTAAAGCGACTTCTTTAAAGATTCTGTCTACTTCTTCCTGGCTGTATTCAGCGAATTTTGCCTGCGCTGCTTTTACTTTTGCCATCATTTCTCTTAATGATTCCAAATCCTTAACCATTTTTGACCTCCATAAATTATTTTTTTCACTTTTTAAATAAAAATCATACTAACATAAAATTATACAGTATATATTTTTTCAGTTGTAAAGGTATATATTAATTCTATATATGTAAACTATACTTTCTAATTATGTTATTTTTTTCACTTAGTATAAAATCTTAAAAAGTCTTGTATTGATGAACAATAATATTTTATTCACAATATAGAGACTGTTATCTAATCTTTTATATGTCTAATTATATTTCTTTGTGAATAAAATGTCAAATAAATTTTCTATTAAACTTTTTTATGTGGTGTGTTATAATAAATACAACAAACACTTGTTCAGTGAATTTTTATTTACTCACTAAACGATTTATTTTTGATTAAAGGAGTAAAATATGAAAAAAATAATCTACATTTTCACAGTTTTTCTGATGGTAATCTCATGTTCAGGAGTCTCACACAAAGGCGGCGGACCGTCAGCCACAGGATTTCCCAATTCAGGAAAAGCATCGTGGTATGGCGGTAAGTTTAACGGGAATTCTACTGCAAGCGGAGAAATCTTTTCCGAGAAAGCGCTTACAGCTGCCCATCCCAGTTTACCTTTTGGAAGTATTGTAGAGGTAACCAATAATGAAAATAACAAAAAAATAAAAGTACGTATAAATGACAGAGGGCCGTTTACTAAAGGAAGAATCATTGATCTCAGCAAAGAAGCTTTTTCCAGAATAGCCGATACGAATAAAGGCGTTATTGATGTCAGTATTAAGGTCATTAAGTAATAAATTCCTTTTCTAGAAAATCCTTATCAATATAAGCAGAATTTTATACTTTCTATCTGTATATATATTTTATAGTTTCATTTATTAATTTATAAAAATATCCGGATTTCTGCTATATATAAAACTAAATATACAAACTGTACTAAGTATATAGGAAGTCCGGCGGAAACATTTTCGAGCCGGGCTTTTTTATTAAAGTTGTTTTGCTGTACTCATCTTTAACTTTGCTTATCCTTTATGATATTTTCTGACTTTGCATTATTTTTACGTTTATCACTGATATAAACACTTTTTATTTTTTAATTTTATTGCTTATTCGTAAATTGAAAAAAATTAATATTCTTATATTTATTTCCTTAAATCCTGTACCTCACTTTTTATCTATTTTTATTTCCTATACGTTTTATTTTATTCTTTCGCCTGAATTTTTAGACAGTTAATTCATTTTACTTACATTTATTTTTTCATTTTCAAAACAATTAAATTTATTTATTTTTAAATTTAAAAAACATAAATAAATAATTTGTAAAACTAATATATAAAGTTGAAATTTTGACAATCAATTTCATGTATGGTATCATTAATAAAGGCTTTTAAGAAAAGAATTTCTTTATAAACTAATTTATTATTTTATAAATGATTACGAATTCCCATATTCAAAAAAACAGCTTTCAAAAAACTAAAAAGGAGGTATTTTTAAATGATAAAATTTCAAAATATCAACAAAAGTTTCAGAAATCAAAAAGTTTTGAATAATATTAATTTAAATATTAACAGCGGAGAACTAACAGTTCTCATAGGCCCCAGCGGCTGCGGAAAGACAACTACGCTGAAGATGATAAACAGACTTATCCACCCCACTTCAGGACATATTTTTATAAACGGAGAAAATATTGAAAAAAAGGATATTATAAAGCTGCGTAGAAAAATAGGCTATGTTATACAGCAGACAGGGCTTTTCCCCCATATGACCGTAAAGGAAAACATAGAAATCATACCCCGTCTGGAGCATATAAACAGTGATGAAATATCAAAAAAGACTGTAGAATTAATGAAAATGATCGACCTTAATCCCGATGAATATCTGTATCGTTTTCCGGCACAACTCAGCGGCGGTCAGATCAGAGAGTAGGTGTAGCACGGGCATTTGCATATAATCCGGATATTATCCTTATGGATGAGCCGTTTTCCGCGCTTGATCCTATCAGCAGAAACCAGCTTCAGCAGGAACTCATTGCACTTCAGGAGAAAATGAAAAAGACTATTGTTTTCGTCACACATGATATGGATGAGGCGGTAAAAATAGCTGACAGAATATGTATTATGAACAATGGTGAGATAGTACAGGCTGATACACCGGAAAATATACTGAAAAAACCTATTAATGAATTTGTAAGTAATTTTGTAGGAAGAAACAGAATATGGACTGTGCCTGATTTGATAAAAGCGAAAGATATTATGATAAAAAATCCTGTTACAGCAAACAGGGACGAACTACTGTGCAACTGTATTGAAAAAATGCGTGAAAATAAGGTAGACAGTATATTTATAGTGGGTGATGACAATAGACTTGAAGGGCTAATCACCATCCGTACACTTCAGGATTTACGCTCAGCTAATGTCAAGGCATCAGAGGTTATGAATAAGACTCTTTTCACCATCTATGAGGATTACAGTATACTGAATCTTTTACAGCTAATTACTGACAATAATCTTTCTGCTATACCTGTGGTAGATAAACAGCAGAGACTAAAAGGTCTTATTACTCCGGGAACACTTGTAACTTCACTTAGTATGCAGTACCTCGACAATGAAAAGGCAGGTGATACTAATGAACTTTCTTAGTTATGTAGCTGAAAATTATCAATATATCCTCAGTCTTGCATTTGCACATATAAAGCTTACATTTATTGCTGTACTGCTTGCAATAATGATAGGAGTACCTCTGGGTATATTAATTAATACATATAAGAGTCTTTCCAAAGGCATTATAGGAATTATAAATCTTATACAGGCTATTCCGAGTCTGGCTCTTCTGGGGCTTTTTATACCGCTGCTTGGTATAGGCGTGCTGCCGGCAATAGCTGTGGTAATACTGTATTCCCTGCTCCCCATTGTAAAAAACACCTATACAGGACTAAATGCAATTAACCCGCAGACTCTGGAAGCATCAAAAGGGATTGGAATGACAAGGCTTCAAAGACTTTTTAAAGTGAAGCTGCCCCTTGCATTGCCTATAATAATGGCGGGAATCAGAATTTCATCAGTTACTGCTGTGGGACTTATGACAGTGGCGGCATTTATCGGTGCAGGCGGTCTTGGTTCACTGATTTTTGCAGGTATCCAGACTGTAAACTATAATAAAATTCTGGCTGGTGCAATTCCGGCATGTATACTGGCACTTGCCATAGACTTTTTCGTAGGTAAAATTGAGTATTTTGTTACTCCGCTTCCTCTTCGAAAAGGAAAAACCATAATTTCGGAACAGACAATTGCTAAAAATAAAAGAATAAGAAAATATGGACTTATCTCTATTATTTTACTTGCTTTTATTATAGCCGGTACGATTTTTTATACAACAATGGAAAATAAGAAAAAGATAACTGTGGGGTCAAAGAGCTTTTCCGAACAGGTTATTCTGGGAAATATGGTTTCTGATATAATAGAGGAACATACAGATCTGAAAGTAGACAGAAAGCTCAGACTGGGAAGTACACAGATAACTTTTACCGGTATCACAAATGCTGAAATTGATGTTTATGTGGAATATACAGGAACTGCACTCGTGAACATACTGCAGCTTCCAAGCAGCTCTGATACTGACTATGCTTATAATACTGTCAAAAATGAATTTGACAAGAGATATGGACTGAAACTTCTGAAACCGCTTGGTTTTAATAATACATACACTATTGCTACAACAAAGGAAATAAAAGAAAAATATAATTTAAACAAAATTTCCGACCTGAAAGCTGTGAGCAAAGAGTTTACGCTGTCACCTACAATAGAATTCAGCAACAGACCGGACGGACTTCCGGGATTTCTTAAGGCATATGATATGGAGTTCAAGGCTGTAAACCCTGTGGAAGGGGCTCTTAGATACAGTGCTATTGAGTCAGGAAAGAGTCAGGTTATAGATGCTTTCTCTACAGACGGACTTCTTAAAGCATTTGAGCTGGAAGTTCTTGAAGATGATATGCACTTTTTCCCGCCTTATTATGCTGTACCTATTGTAAGAAAAGAGATACTTGAGAAGTATCCTCAGCTGGAAGAGGCTATAAATAAGCTTGCCGGTCAGATAGATGATCAAACTATGAGAGAACTTAACTATAAAGTAGATAAACTAGGTATGGAGCCGGATAAGGTCGCACGTGAATTCCTTATCGAAAGAGGATTTATAAAAGAAAAGTAGCTTTCCAAAAATTTTATTTATATTAAAAGACCGCTGTTTTGGCGGTCTTTGTTTATTTTCCGTTACTTTCGGAATATTTCAATGATTTTCATTTTACTTATTTCATAATTTTATATTATGATAATTTTATGTTTTTAGTTTATATTGAGAGTTTATTTTCTGTTTTCTGCTTTAAAATTTCAGAAAATCTAGTACAAACTCTATTTTAGGAAAGAGGATATTTTTCCTTTTTTATGTTATAATTTATTGCAATATACTAAATTTACGGAGTGATAATATGACTTATGAAGATATCAGGGATGAATTAAGAGAATTCGTGAAAGAGAGAAACTGGGAGAAATTTCATAATCTAAAGGATCTAGCTCTTTCTGTTTCTATAGAAGCGTCTGAGCTTGTAGAGATTTTTCAGTGGAGAAATCCTGAGGAGATGAATGATGAGGATCTGGAAAATATAAAATTTGAACTTGCCGATGTCCTTATTTATGTCTTCTTTATGTGCGATAAGCTGGGAATTGAACCTTATGAAATTATTCGGGAAAAAATGGAGATTAATAAGGGGAGGGTTTTTAAATTTTGAAAATTCATCTTCTTTCAAGTTAAAAACCCTATTTTTAATGTATTTATTATTAACTTCTATTTATAATTGAAAAAAATCTGTAGACCATAATTTTTCACAAATTCTTTGAACTAATTTTGCTCTTTCCTCTACATCCTTACGTTTAAATTTCAAATGTGCTTTAAATTCAAGTTCTATGATTTCCTTAGAATTAGTAAAATTAGGATTTTTAATGTAACAATTAGGGTGTAAACTTTGAGCATAAGTATTTTCTTTTTGGTAATGTTCTAACTTATCTTCATATTTATCACTACTAAAAGATTGATTAGTTCCTTTAGGTAAAAGAATTAGCGCTCCTATTGAATTCCTTATAGTTTGAAATTCCTCGTTTTGATCAAATTCATCTGAATGTTCGTCAAATTTATTGGCCCAAATATGTTCAATTTCATAGGGAGCTCCATTTGGCTGTTGATAAGTGGTGTATAATATTTCTTTTTTAGTTAAAAAATCTATGTAACTTGAGATTCTTGATAACAAATGTTTAACAAATTTTCTATTCATTTTATGCAATCTAAAATTTTGTATTCCACTCCAATCTTCAGAAATTCCATTTATCTCATGAATTAAATTTTCTCCTAAAGTTTTTAAATCATTATTTCTTATTAGCTTTATTATATTAAACATTGAGTACCTTATTGAAGTCTGACCAAATTTATGATAATTGATACTTTTTTTCATAGTGAAGGTTTCAATATATTGCGCAACATGGTGTTAGTATGAAAAAGTGGACACAAAAATCTTGATTGTGTAAACTAATTGAGAGAAGGCAGGTGTCCGAAATG
>NZ_JAMZGM010000069.1 GCF_024158605.1 Sebaldella sp. S0638
TTCAAAACACCTCTTTCTTTTTTTATTATATCATTGTTTAGATTTTGGTGTTCCTACTTTACTATAGCACTACAGAATTATCAAGTGTTTTGAGAGTATCTTTAAAGAAATCCATACTTCTTCTGTTAACTTCATCATCAAGCCAGGCTTCTCTATGCCCCGGCTGCCCGCCGCTGTCAAATAACAGAGTCTTTTGAATTTCTTTGGAAGCTGTAAATTCTACATATTTAATTGCAGCATCAATATTTTTGCATTTGCTGGAAACAGCCAGACCAGTTCCGCCCAGCACAGCACTCATCTGTCTGCCTTCGTACTCAATGATGTCAGAAGCTTTTAGAATATGCTCGGCATATCCGGCTCTTGAATAATTTGAAAAACCATAAACATAAGGACAGTAATAATATTGTGATTCTGAAGATAGAATTTCGTTAACTTTTATAGTATTCCAGCTGAAAATATCTTTTGTACAATAACCGGCAAGTTCGCGCATTTTTTCTAAAACTAAAATTCCTGTATCATCATCAATAACTTTATCTGTTTTAAATAAATTATCGCTTAGGGTAGAGCAAAGCATATAGAAGTCCATTAATAAGTAAATCGGCTGCCCTGCGAAAATAACTACACCTGTTTTTGACAATTCTAACAATTCATTCCAATCTTTAGGCAGATTTTTATCGACAAAATATTCAGGTCTGTAAACACAAACAGGACAAGCGGCATCAATAGCCAAAGCACTTTGAAATCCGTCAAAATTATAGCTCAAATGAGATTTACCGACAGAATTTCTGAGCTGGTCATCCAAAAAGTCTTTAGACAAATATTTTTCAAGCGGAATCAAAACTCCGTTTTTTGAAGCAAATCCTGCCCATGGATGATCAATTACCAGCAGATCGTATTTTTCAGCTAACTGCTCTACAGGAGCATTTTCAAAATCTCTAAGAGAACGTTTTTCCCATTCTATTTCAATTTCCGGATTAAGTTCGTTAAATCTTTGTGCCGAGGCAACCATGGGAACATACCCTCTGGTATGAGCCCATGTTATTCCCCTTAATTTTATTCCCATTATACTTCATTCCTTTCTTTTTATCAAATCAGCAAAGCCTTTAATTACACAAATTTTCATCAATAACTTTATCAATTATCTTTTTATCTTCATCTGTTAACTGGATAAAAGGCTTTCTTGCAATTCCGACATCAAAGCCCTGTTTTGTAAGGATATACTTTATTGCCGGGAATAATCCTATTTTCCAAATAACCGACATAATATTATTGGCTTTTGTCTGCAGCATCAAAGCTTCATTGCTGTGTTCCGAATATAATGAAGCGATTTTTTTATAATGAGGAAGCATAAAATTAAAAGTACTTCCAATAAAACCGTCACAGTCAAATGACAAAAACGGCAGCATATTTTGCTCTAATCCGCCGAAACAGTGTAAATTATTATTAACATTTTTTATTCTTTCAATTTGATTAATGTCAAAGTTAGTATGTTTAATTCCGCTCACAGCTCCGGACTTTAATAATTTTAAAGTATCTCCGTTATTCAAATCAATTTCCTTATTTGTATTCATGGGAATATTATAATATATAACCGGCATATTAACAGCATTTGAAATATCGTAAAAATATTCTGCTATTTCTTTTTGGTTAAACCCGAAATAAAAAGGAGGAACAGCTGATATTTTTTTGTATCCGAGTTCTTTAGCATATTTAGCATAAAATATTGCTTTATCAGTGCTGATATCACCGATATGTGCAATTAAATCAGCCTTATCATTGAATTTAGCAGCCAATTCAAATGATTTCAATCTTTCTTCCTTAGTCATTAAGAAATTTTCAGCACTGCTGCCGCCGATAAAAAATCCGTCAGCACCTTGGACAAGGTGCATATTCATTAATTCCTCAGAAACTTTCTCATTGATTTTATTATCAATATCAAAAGGAGTAACTGAGGCAACATAAAATTTAGTCAAAATAAAGTCTCCTTTCTTAATCTAATCTGTAAACTCTCTCCATATTAAGCCAAGGTCCGTCATCAGACAGAGGATTCAGGCAAGGGATACATTCTGCCCACCATCTCTGAGTTTCGGGGTCAGCTGCCATTTTAGCCATATCAGCTTCATAGTCATCTCCAATGTATTCAAAATAAGTGAATAAATAACCGTCATTATAATAAATAGAGTAATTTTGAATGTTACATTCTTTAATCATACTGTTGATTTGCGGCCATGGATTTGCATGCAGTTTTTTATAGTAATCAAGTTTTTCAGGATTTACTTTTGAAACACTTCCAAATCTTTGTATATTTGACATATATTATACCTCCGTAAATATTTTATAATTTATATATTCTGTTTGCATTTTCGTAAAAAAGTTTATTTACAAATTCCTTTGTTCTGTCCTTTGTAATTTCAATTACTGCTTTGATCCACGGGTCTAGCTTAGTTGAGATATTGCATACCGGATAATTACTGGCAAACATAACATTGTTTTCGCCGAAAATATCTAAAGCAGTATTAACAGGAATTCTAAGAGTTTCTATATCCTGCCCGTCAGATGGATTAAGACCGGATATTTTACAAGCAACATTAGGTAATGATGCTAAATCTTTCAAATTTTTTATCCAGACTTCTTTATACTCTGTTTCTTCATCAGTGGGATTAGCAGAACTTATAATATCAGGATTAACAATACCCATATGATTTAAAATTATTGAAGTATTACTGCATTCTCTGGCTAAGGTATATAAATCATCCAGCTCTTCGGCACGAATGCAGCCTTCAAAAACCAGTCCTAATTCACCCAAAAGTTTAACATTTTTCAAAAAAGTATTGCTTAAACATGTTTTCGGCTTAGATGAAGGAACATGAAGGACATGCCTGACCCCTTTAATACAGTCGATATTCTTATATTTTCCAATATAATCATCAAAACTTTCTTTAGTTAAATCACCTGAAATAACAGCTGCTTTAAGTAAAGTATCTTTATTTCGGCAAAGATCAATAATAAATTCATTTTCCTTTTCTTTCTGATTATCTAAAACATCTACTTCAATATATACTGCTTTTTCTACATTATAAAGCTTATCTCCATGTAATGAGTTTTGGTAATCAATTAAAGAATAATTTTTTGACAGAACACTTGTGTCACCATCAAGCCATGGTAAATTCAAATGATTTCTATCCCAGATATGAAGGTGGGTATCAACAATTTTAATCATATGGTTTTCTCCTATTTATTTAATATTTTACTTTTAGTCCGCCGATTTCATTTGATTCATAGCAGGATTCTACTACGCACATAGTCTTGTATGCTTCTTCAATACTGTTCATATAGTTATAATTAGGATTCTCTATTTTTTTCATAAGTCCGCCCATTGTTCCTATAAATGCTTCTGGAAACCAAGAACCTTGAATTTCGACCTCTCTCCAGCCTTTCCCGTCGTCAGTTATGTACTCCAGTTTATCCGGACGGCCTGTGGGATAATCTAAAATTAAGCCTAGAGTAACTCTTATAGCACCTTTAAGTCCTTCGATTTTTAGGGTACTTTCCTGATAGTCGAGAGCATAATCATGACAATGGTTAATATGTAAATTAACTCTTAAAGTATCGCCGTAGTCCATAATAATAGCAGTTCTTGTCTGGCTGAGATTTTCCATTTTAGGATGCGGCATGGTTTTGCTGAATACTTTATCAGGATCACCGACTATACTGCGAATGGCATCAATATAGTGAATACTGTGATATAATATTTCCATACGGGGAAGTCCGAATAAGAAACTCCATAAATACCACGGATGTAATTCGACTACTCTCCAGTCAATATCTACTATTTCACCGATAACTCCGTCTTCAATTAATTTTCTGGCAGCGATCATATAAGGTGCCTGACGTAATTGAAAATTAACTCCGGCTGTTAATTTTTTTTCTTTGCATATTTTCATAATTCTGTTAGCTTGCTCAATATTTTCACCCATAGGTTTCTGCATTAGCACAGCAGCACCCTCTGGAAGTTTTTCAAGAATATCACCTAAGACAGAAGCTGGAACAGCTATATCATACACTGCATCATTTTTAACGCCGAACTCAATAATTTCTTCCAATGTATTAAAAACATTTGGGATATCATTTTCTTCTGCCACTTTTTTTGCTTTTTCAAAATCGATATCATAGATACCTTTAACAGGATATTTCGCAATTTTATATGCCGGCAGATGAGCTCCTGATACAATTCCCCCGGCTCCGATTATAACAATATTTTTTGCATTATCAGGTGTAACAGGTGCATAAGTCATTTCAGATACATTTTTTACCATTTCTTTGACCTCCTAGAATATACAATTATAAAATTTTCATTTTAATTTACATGCCATTAGCTATACCAAGTACAATAAATGATATAATTAATATACCATTACCGATAAACATGACTTTTTTAGCTTCAGGATACCCCTTCCATTCCCCGTCTTTTAATCCCCATGCATTAGCAATTACAAGAGCAATACCGTTATTTGATAATGCATAAAAGAAATTTGCAAGGAACCCGCCGAAAAATACAACAGGCCATGAAATCAGACTGGCGCTGATTGCTGGTATTCCGTCAGCAATAGCGTTTTGAACTGGAACTTGTGTATAAGAATAAGCAATATTTAATGATGCACTGCCTAAACCAGAAATAAGAGCAAGGATAATACCGGATTTCATAGCTGATGATAACCCTTTATCAGCAGAATCAACTGAACCTTTCATTAAACCAGCTTTAGTTAATGCAGCAACTCCGAGCAGCATGATTACTTGTCCGATTAATAAGACTGTTAAAACATTTGCAGCAGGTACAGTTTTTAATATAAGCATCGGGATTAAGCTTCCCAGAATAGTTGAAGCACCGATATTAATTCCGGAAGTCAGTGATACACCAATAGTATCAATAGCTCTGCTATACCAAATAGCACTGATCCCCCAGAAGAATCCTGCCAAAGCTCCTATAAGCAGTACATGAACCGGTGTTTGTAAAATATATTTCATGTAGCTTGGAACTTCTATATACGCCCATATATGCGGGATTAATAAAACTCCGATAATAGAAAATAATGCCCAGAAAGCTTCCCATGAAAACGGCTGATATTTTTTAAAACAAATTCCAAAGCTTCCTTGAAATACACATGCTAACAATAATACTCCAAAACCATAAATAAACATTTCCTGTTCCTCCTATGATAAAATTTTTACTCTTTTTACAATACGGCCGTATTATCTTAGAGATATTGAAATAATTTTGTTCTCATTTGAGAACTAATGGTTTTACTTATGAACTTATTAATTTGATTGTACCCTATAAAATTTATTTGTCAATATAGATGGAAAATTTTTTTTATTTTTTAACGGTAATCTGATGTTTTGAAATATAAGGAATTTATGTTATACTGTCATTAGCTATTGAGTAATAATAGTATTATAAAGTTATAATGGAGATTGATATGTTAAAAGTAAAGTCGGCAAATAGAACTTTCAGGTTTCTTGAATTTTTAGCTAATAATAGAAGCGGTCTAACTTTTACTGAGATACAAAATGCTTTGGAAGCACCTAAAAGTTCCGTATTTAGTTTAATAAAAGAATTTTTAGATAATGATTATATAATGTACGATGAAAAGGCAAAGAAATATTACGCAGGAATTCAGTTTGTAAAGCTTTGTGCTGTATGTATCGGTA
Organism: Sebaldella sp. S0638; assembly: GCF_024158605.1. NCBI lineage: Bacteria > Fusobacteriati > Fusobacteriota > Fusobacteriia > Fusobacteriales > Leptotrichiaceae > Sebaldella > Sebaldella sp. S0638. The sequence goes on from NZ_JAMZGM010000069.1 coordinate 5,710, forward strand.
ATATTGATCTTACACAGGTGCTTTCGATTTTAACAAGAGAATTAGGTCAGGATATAAATCAAACCTGCCATGTGGGAATTATTGACAATAAAAGTATTGTTTATTTGTCTAAATATGAAGTTAATAATGAATTGTCATTAATGTATAATGTCGGATTACGGCTTCCCGCCCATTGTACTTCTGTAGGAAAAATGCTTTTAAGCCAGTATTCGGATGAAGAAATAAAAGAGCTGTATAAAGACTACACTTTTCCAAAATTAACTGAATATTCTGTGGGAGATGTAGATACTCTTATTGAAAATTTAAATAAAATAAGAAATGATCAATATGCGATTGAACTAAGAGAAGCAAATGTATATGCCGGCTGTGTTGCTTTACCGCTTTACCAGCAAAATAAGATGTTTGCAGCTTTTAGTGTTACTTTCCCGGCTTATGATCTGGAACAGGCAGATCTGAAATCTATTTTGGAAATCATGAATAAGCATAAAGTGTTGACTGAAAACAGATTGTTTTCTTTCTGATAGATTCGATACTGATATTATGACATAACGGAACAAAAAAATATATCCTTTTTAAACACCTTATATAAAAATGAAAAAGGTGTTTTTTATATGGGGAATTTTAAATAAAAAGAATAGGAGGGGAATTACGGTTTCTTTGTGAATAATAAAGAGAGAGCAGGAAGAATAAAGCTAAATAATAATAAAGAGAAGAATTATTTTAATCTTAAAGAATAAAATGAAAAAACTATCTAAATTTTTACTGCTGTTTCTAAACAAAAAATATCCTGAAAACCAGATAAAAAGCAATTTTTCTAAAGGGAATTTATACCTTTTGAAGATTTTTTTCAGAGTTTTCAGGATATCAGAATATATAAATCAAAACTAATCAAATAACCTGTTTTTAAAATGAAGCAGCTGTCTCAGACTGACTTTCGGCATTTAGCAATTCCTCTGCCAGTATCTTTTTTTCAAAGATACGAAAGAAAGGCAGATAAACAAAAATGCTGATAATAACAAGCAGAAATACAAAGACCACATTTCTCCAGTCCAGTGCAGAAAGATACGCCTGAATAAAAAACGGAGTAAACGAAGGATCAATTATATACCCCGGTTTTACCAGCCCGGATAACTGTACAAGATACCCCAAAACTGTACTGATAACAGGCATAATTATAAACGGTATTCCCAAAACAGGATTAAAGACTATAGGAGACCCAAAGATTACGGGTTCATTTATTCCGCATATTCCCGGAACAATAGATAAACGGCCGATAGTTTTTAACTGTACAGATTTACTTTTCATCATTAAAAGTACAAGCCCCAAAGTATTTCCTGCACCGCCGAGAATCATATACCGGAACATCTGAAGATTCATCAGCACTTGTGGGTCTTTTCCGTTCATAACAGCTTCGGCATTTAATCCGGTATTGGCAATTCCCATGGTGAATACAAGCGGAAAAATGATAGAAGTACCGTTAATGCCCAGCATCCATAAAATATTAGCAAAAATAGTAATTGCAAGATAGACCCATATGTTATTTACAGCTTGAAGTCCGGGTGTCAGCATTGTAGTGATCAGGCTCGGAAGATTTTTCTGAAACAGGAATATAAGCAGAATATTTATTCCGTATAACACAATAATATTAAGTATAACAGGCAGCAGAGAGTTCACAAATGAAGAAACCATCGGCGGAACTGACTCGGGAAAAACATACTGCCATTTTTTTACCTCGATAAGTCTGAAAATCTCAGTAGAAATTATTGCAATAATAATAGCAACAAATAAACCGTTTCCTCCAAGATACTCAAGGGAAATTTTGCCGTCTGTCAAAGGTGTATTGGTAACTATAAGGAACATTATCATAGAAGTCATACCGATAATAACATTCATTTCCTTTAGTTTATAAGATTTAGCCAGCTGGTAAGAAATGGCAAATACTGCCATAAGGCTGAAAACTCCCATTGTCAAATCAAACGGTGCAGTCAGGAGTCCGTAATTTTGTGTGGAAAAAGCTTTCCATTTCAGCAGAAATTTTATAATAATATTTGTAGTTCCGGTATAATCAATTTCTGAACTAACAGGCGGATTAGCAATAATCATAAAAAGAGAACCAATGATAATAAGCGGCAGGATCATCATCATACCGCTTGCCACAGCCTTTAGATGCCGTTGATTTCCAAGTTTCTGGCTTATTTTAAGCAAGCCTTCCTCAAATTTTTTTCTCATAAAATCTCCTTTTTATCCTTGATATGGGTTATATTCGAAAGCATTCTCTGTAATATTGTCTTTATTATACTTTTCAAGCAGCTTTTCATATTGTCTTTTATAATCATTATTTATTTCAGCCTCAGGAAAGACCTTGCTTGCTTCATTTAGAAAGTGGAAAGAATCCCTGCCCATTTCCTGCCCCCGTACAGTATGCTTGTCTAAAGCAATATCAGGAATTTTCGGGACAAATCCCATTGCAAAATTTTTGATTACAATATTTTTTAAAAGATCACTGGAACGATCCTTTAATGATTCACACAAAATTCTTACTGCATGGATAAAAAACATTGGTCTGTCGCCGTCTCTGTAGGGGAATTCCTTTCTTACATCATTAAGTGTTTTAATATAAACCACTGCATCTTTATTTCCCATACCTATATCTTCCACAGAAATAGAAAGCAGTCTCTGCCAAAGTTTATTTTCCATAGCTTCAGAAGTTATATACATCTCATATGCAAAAAAACAAGCATCTTCGGTATTTGCCCTTCTAATAGATTTTTGCAGGGCTGAAATCACTTCATCACCTGCCAGTCCGTTTCTTGTCTTGACTCTGGCCCACGGGTCCTGAATAAATTCACTCATAATAATCCTCCTAAGATATATAAAATTGTAATTATTTCTAATTATCTTTTCAATTAATGATACCAGATTTTTTTAGATTTGCTCTGTTTTAAGGAGATATAATAACATGTTAGTATTTTTCAAACATGTTATTGTCGGATAGTACGATGATTTAAGGGTTTATTGTCTTTTCTGTTTTTATGGGATATAATATATCAATCTTAGAAAACAAAAAAACTGAAAATATCAAAAATGTTCAAAACATGAGAAATATTGAAATTGGAGTTGGAGGAAGAAATGGAAAAAATAGATGATTTAGTCATAACCTATCATTTAGACCCTTTTGAAAAAAAGCTGCTGGAGTATTTTTATGAAAATATTGAATCAATCAGAAAAATAGGAATTAGAAAAGTAGCCAAAAATAATTATACTTCCACACATACGGTATTTAAACTGGCTAAAAAGCTTGGCTATGACGGTTATGCAGATATGACATATTCGCTTTATTATGAATATACAAAAAAATCTTCTGTTTTATCAGATACGCAAAATTGTTTTCAGTTTTTTATACAGGATACTATTGAAAAATATGAGAAAGACCTAAAAGATATTTTGAAAAAATATAAGAAAAAAAAGATAATTTTATTTGGGCTGGGTTATTCGGAAAATGTGGCGAGATATCTAAATGACAGATTATTGTTAAAAGGATATAACAGCTTTTTTTCGACACATTTGCAGCTGATATTTGCAGGTTCTGCTTCCGGAAACATCAAGCCGCTTCTGATAGTGATTTCCGAGTCCGGTGAAAATTCAAGACTGGTAGAACTCATGGAAGACAGCAGAAAATTCGATATCCAGACAGTGAGCTTCACTGCTAACGGTAAAAGTACAGTTGCAGGAAACTCGTCGCTTGCCTGTGTGATAGAAAGCGAGCCGCTCAGGAAAAAAACAAAGTATATAAAAACTTTTTTTCCGCATCTTATAATGTTTTTTGATTATATACTGGCATAAAAAAATAATAAAATTACAATATATAAAGCTGATTTCACTAAAATTAAAAAAACAAGTCTGTAGAAATTTTTAAATTGATTTTTTACAGACTTGTTTTTTATGTAAAATAAACGTTATTTATTTTGTGATTTTTGAAATATAAATTCAACAATCTGAATTTCTGCTTATATTCTTTAGCCTAAACTCACTAATACTTACTGCATTATGCTATTGCAGTTCTTTTCTCATGATAATATTTCCGTCTGGTTTTTTAACTGCAGAAAATCCTGCTTTTTCATATAAACCTACAGGGCCCGTATAGTCCCATTCGAATCTTTCGCTGTGTACTTGTGGAAAACCTTCAACAGCAATATATCCCTCAGCTTTTGCATCAGTCACAACTCTGTTTAACAAAGCAGTGGCAACGCCCTTTCCACGATACTCAGGTGCGATTTCAAAGCAGACTACTGCTTTTTCACGCATTTCGGCAGGGGCGTGCAGCCGGAATCCATTTGCAGATTCGGCAGGAAAGCTTGCTTTATTATTTGCATTGCACCAACCAATTGAGATATCGTCAACATAGGCTAAATATCCCTGTAAAGCCTTTGATGTAATTTGCCGCATAACAATTTCACGGAGTACACGTACAAAATTTTCATCTCCGTATGCAAACCCTTCTTCCATCTGGTCGATTAATTGAGCCTTTTCTTCTTCCTTTGTCATTTGCCAGCCGGTGCAGTAGCAGCCACCCCACGGAGAATTGTCCGTGAACGCGCGGTTATCAAGGAAGTCGAAGTAATCTGCCGCGAGTTCCTCTGTGAGCGGTTTAATAATAATTTCCATATGGTTACCTCCGTTAATATAAATCAAGTATAGTAACTCTGTTTATTTCCAAGTCCGCAGATAATTATCAGAAATGCTGAAAAACAGAAAGTTAATAATAAATCCTGAATATAATTCAGTAATAAATATCTAAATAAAATTTTTGTTTAATATTTTTTTCATAAATTATCTTAATTAGAGTATAACAAATAAAGTAAACTTAGACAATTAATATTAGAAAAATAATATAAAAATCGGTGACTGTGGTGAAAATATGATAAAAAATCATATTTTATAGAATATGTTTAAAGATAAAGGCTGATATTTATTGCTCTTGTTAATATACTTCACAAAGTTTTTATTATGAAACATTTCTCTTGGATCGGCTGATATGCTGTGCTATACTTATTGAAACACAGCAGGTTTTTAATGGCGGTTTCAGGCTCAGCGAGCCGGGGAACTGTCTGATTTATCTCAAACATGGGAGGTGTAAATATGAAAAAAGGAGATAAAATATCATTCGGCGGTTACGAGTGGCGTGTGCTTGACGTGCAGGACAATAAAGCTTTGATTATAACCGAATACATTATAGAACAGCGTGCTTATCATGAGGCATATAAAGACATAACATGGGCTGACTGTTCATTAAGAAAATATCTAAACGGCGAATTTTATGATAAATTTGCCGCAGCTGAAAAGTCGAGAATAGTCCCAGTATTAAATAAGAATCCTGATAATCAGTGGTATGGTATAAAGGGCGGTACAGATACTGAGGACAGCATATTTTTATTAAGTATTGAGGAAGTGGTGTGCCGGTATTTTGGCGACAGCTGTTCGAAACTAAAAAATCCGGGAAAAAATCAGAGATATTGGTTTGAGAGAAAAGATGAAAATAACAGTAAGCGAATAGCGAGACTTGATGATGAAAAAAGGAGAATCTGGTGGTGGTGGCTTCGGTCTCCCGGGCATGTCAGCGTAAAGGCTGTGTACATCCACGGTGATGGTAATATAGGTATTCAGGGCAACAATATATTGAAGGGTAATGTCAGTGACGGCAGATGCACAGGGGGTGTTCGTCCGGCTTTGTGGTTAAAGGTTTAGTTTTATTACACAAATAATCGCTGTACCATATGATAAAACAAACTGTTCATCAAGATATCCGGTTTAAAAAAGTGATGTATTTGTTGTATTCAGCATTTTTATATTTAGTGATAATATAAAGAATTATATTTTAGAATATGACATGCTATTGTCTAATTTCTCAGGTTACAATAGTAAAAACTTTAATAGGAGGAATTAAAGATGAGCAGATATGAAGAAGGAATAAAACTAATCGAGGAAAGATGCGGAAATGGGAAAGATAATGTTATCACTCTGGCAACTATTGCAATGGAACCGGGTGCTGGCGGAAACCCTCGTCCTTATGCCCGTGATGTATCCGCTTTTTATGAAGACGGAGTATTTTATATTACTACTTGGGCAAAATCGTCTAAAATGCAGCAGATAGCTAAAAATAACGAGGTTGCTTTTACAGTTTGTTTCGAGTGGTTTTCAGGAAATGGAATCGGAGAAAATCTTGGATGGGTTTTAGATCCGAAAAATGCTGAACTTAGAACTAAGCTTCGTAAAGCATTTGCTGAGTGGTATGATGATGCGAATAAAGAGGAAAATGAAAACTGCGTTATTCTTGCAGTTCGTATTACAAGAGGAGTAGTGATCAAAGACCATGGTGCTGTACGTTATAACATGGACTTTATAAATAAAACAGAAACTGAAGAAGGGAAGGTCATGTAAGGCACTAAGCCGGACATAATAAACATTTTGAAATTTAATTTAAATAACAAAAAAGTAATTTGCTGATTTTTTCTTTTTGAATAAAATTATCAGATTATTTTTTTATTTACACAATTATAGTTCTATATCAGTTCTTTGTGATTTAATGAAAAAATGATATAATATAAATCCTTGCCTTAATTGTACAAAAATCATTAATCAGAAAGAAGGAGAATATGTTTAAAAATTTATTTAACAAAATAAAGGAAATATACACAAAATTTCCAATAGAAATTAGTTTGATAATTATTTATTCAGTCTATTTAATTATACAAAATAACAGGGGGAATCTCGCAAGTCTCAGAGATCAGAATATATCGAAATTTGTTCTTTATACATTTTTCCTGCTTATAGGATTTAAGTATTTTTTTACCAGTAAAGTAAAATATATTTGCAGTGCAGTGTGTCTGAGTATTATTTTTGTTTTTTTATCGGGAACAAAAGGAATAAACTCTGACTTATCAAATATAGATCAGTCCAGATCATGGCTGTTTGGGCTGTTATGCTTTTTTTTAATGATAGTAATACCATTTCTAAAACAGAGAAAAGAAGAAAAATTAAATAACTATAATTTATTCTTATTTAAAAATTTGTCGCTTACTGGAATAATGGCAAATATCCTTTATGTCGGATTTATTCTTATTTTGTTATTAATAAATTATCTGTTCCGGGAACTGGACTACAAAATCTATTTTGATATAATGGTTTTGTCTTATTTAGTATTTGCAACCTTTTTTATGTTGTCATTTTATCCGGATAATATGGATAATATAGAGACAGATAATACAAAAATTCTAAAGTTTTTATTTTTATTTATAGCAATTCCGTTACTTGCAGTTTATACAATGATTGTGTATTCATATTTTTTGAAAATATTAATAAAAATGAGTATTCCTAAGGGAGAAATATCGAAACTAATATTAATTCACGGAATAGTTACTGTAATTGTAATTTTATTAATAAGAGGAAGTGCTTTAATAAACGATAATGTAAAAAGAAAAATAGAAAAAGTATTTTGCATAACAGAACTGCCTATGATTCTAATGCTTTTTATTGCTATTTTCCAAAGAATAAAGCAGTATGGAATGACAATAAACAGATACGCAGTTGTTATATTTGGTTTGTATCTTTTGATTATAACAGTTTATATTTTGTTAATTAAGAAAAATAAGACCTTTATTATTATAGGGAGTTTTATAATTGTATTGTTTTTTTCAATAGTCGGGCCGCTGAATATTTTTGCAGTTCCTTTTTATCTGCAGGAAAGAAGACTGGAAAAATTATTGACAGAGAATTCTATAGGTACAGACGGGAAATCTGATAAAGCAATAAATGAAACAACAAAAAAAGACATAAAGGGAATAATTTCCTATTTTAGAAAATGGGATAAGAATTCTCGTAAGAAAGAGTATGATTATGATAAAATATATGAAAATCTGAAATTGGATGATCTTGACGAAGTTAGAATATCTTCTTTTGAACATTATAGTTTTAAAACCAGTAATACGCTTAATATAAAGGGGTATGACATATTAATAAAATATCCTGATCCAGAAAGTGAAAATCAGTATAAAAATTATAAATTTAATATTAGTATAGAAAATATCACTATATATGAAGACAGTAAGAAAATATTAGAAGTAAAAAGAAAAGATATTGAGACAGATATTGTCCGGTCTTTAAAAGAGAAGAAAATTTCGGAAAATATAGAGATCACTGATGAAAATGGTGAAATAACTGACAAAACCAGACTGGTTGCCGGATTGGAAGACGATAAATATTCAGATTTAGGAGTTTTATATAATCTTGAAAATGAAGATATAAAAATAAGTCTTTTAATTTCACAGCTTTATTTGTGGAAAAACGGGAATTCAGAATTACAGATTGACTCTGTTTTGGTTAAATTTAAAAAATAAAAATTATAAGAAAAACACGGCTGATTCCAGTCGTGTTTTTTTGTTACTTTAGTTTTTACTATGGTATTTTAATGATGCCCCTTTACCAAAAAGAATTATGAAAAAATATTTTTATTAATTCATTTTATTGTATTTTTCTGCAAGATTATTGAATATTTTATATGATTGTTTTGGTGTATCATTTTCATTATCCGCAGGAATTAAAAAGAACTGCTTCCTTAGATTTTCTGAGCAATACAGATATTTTCAAAATAGGGTATATTGAAGATAATTTTTTCATATTTAAAAAAATTCAGAAAGTACATCCTTGACAAAAAAAAATTTCAGGGTAGAATATAGCATTAATATATCAACTTGATTTATTAACTAAAAAATGAAAAATGGAGGGAAAATGCTGGAGAAAAAGAAGATTATAATAAATCTTATAAAAGAACATGATAGCCTGACTAAACCGCAAATTTCTGAAATGATGTCTGTCAGTTTAACCACAATAAATAAGTATGTAAATGATTTGGTCGAAAAAAATTTTCTAACTGAGGAAATTTTGGAACGTAAAAAAACAGAGGGGAAACCGCCTTCTTTTTATAAAATTAATACCAATTACAGAAAGTTAATGGCAGTATATCTGGAAAAAGATCAGCTTGAAATATTAATAACAGATAACTTAGGAAATATTCAGGAAACAAGAACTTTTGACATAAAAAATAAGAATAACTTTACTGAAAAAATTCTTTGCACCGAAATTTTGAAAGTTATAAAAGAACTCGATTTAAAAGATTGTATAAATGTAGTGTCTATAGGAATACCGGGAATTTTGGGGGAAGATAACAAAATAACAGAAATACCCTCGTTTCCAAAACTGGAAGGCAAGGATATTATAGCTTCTTTAAATAAAAAACTAAAAATTCCGGTAATTGTAGAAAATGATATTAATCTTACAATAAAAGCCCTTCATAACAAAAGTCAGTATAAAAAGTATAAAAATTTAGTATATTTTTTTATAAGAAATAATATAGGCGGAGGAATAATATCCAATGGAACACTCTATAAAGGGTACTCGAATTTAAGCGGAGAATTTACATATCTGGGTGTTGATAAGGAGTATCTGGCAAAATACGATGTTATGAACTCTGAAAATGCTGAAAAATATTTTGTGGAAAAAATGAAATCAGAGGAAAAAATAGAATTTTTATCGTTTGTTCTTTTGAGAATAGTAGTTACATTGAATCCTGAGATACTTTTTATTGAAACAAATTATATACAAAAAAATGAAATTAAAATTTTGAATGAAAAATTGGAAACATTCTTTAATAAAACATACCTGCCTAAAATAATACTGGTAGAGAATGACGGATTAGGCGAAGAAGGAACAATTACAAATGCATTAGAAATATTTTATTCAAAAGACTAGGAGACATGGAATGGCTAACATTATAGGTATTGACGGCGGAGGTACAAAGACAAGTTTTTGTTTGTTAAATACTATTGAAGACAGAAAAAATTATTTGAAATCCGGTGAAACAAATTTTAAGAATATCGGTGTTGAAAAAGCAAAAGAAAATATGGGATCAGGCTTACAGAAAATACTGGAACAGGAGAATCTGGAAATCAAGGATATCGACTGTTTTGTACTGGGAGCTGCCGGTTGTGATACTGAAAAAGATTATACTGTATTCAAAGATATGCTTAAAGATTTAGGGGTAAACAAGAAAATATTTATTTATAACGATGCAAAAGTAGCTTTCAAGGCTTGTTCAGATAAAGATGGAATAATTATAATTTCAGGAACAGGTTCAATTAGCTTTTCATATAATCAAAATACAGAAAATAGATTAGGAGGCTGGGGAGCAGAAATAAGCGATATTGGTTCAGGTTACTGGATTGGAAGAAGATTTTTGAAAGACCTGCTTTTATATCTGGAAGGTTTATACATAAAAGATGCAATATTTCAGGAGTTCATTGAAAAATATATAAAAGATGCTGATCCTTTTGAATATATACAGGAACATTTCACAGATGTAAAATCAATTGCATCAGTAACTAAATTTGTTCTTATGTCGGAAAGCGGATATACTCATAAATTATCATATGAAATTGCTGACTTCTTTTATACGATTGCTGATAAACTGTATACAGATTTCAATGAGGATAAGATTGATCTGGTTCTGTCAGGAAGTGTAATAAAAAATAAAAAAATTCACGGATTGCTGAAAGAAAAAATAGCACAGACAGATAGAATGAAAAATATAAATATTGTTTTAAACAATAAGGAAGCTGTGGAAGGATGTCTGAATTTAGCTTTGGAAATATTAAGTTTAAAAGGAGAAAAATATGAAAACTTATCTGCAGGTTTTTAGCGGAGGATTTAAAAACCAAATTATAGATTTAGAAGAATTAATGGAAAAAATCAAATTTGTAGCCGAAAAATCAGAGGTTAGCGGAGTAATTATAGGCTGGGCAGTTAATAGAGAGTTTTATGCAGAATTAAAAAAAGGATTGGATGAATATAATATTGAACTTTATTTCTGGCTTCCTGTATTTTCAGAGTTAGATTATTTTGAGGAATTTCAGGATGTTATAAATTATAAAAATGAAAGTAAAAAAAGTACCGGATTTCAGGAAGATGAAAATTTCAATTTTTATTGTCCTAACAATAGAAATAATATAGAAAATATAAAATCAATTTTTCTGAAACATTTTTCTGATTATGATATAGACGGAGTTTTTCTGGATAAAATAAGATATCCTTCTTTTTCAAACAATCTTGAATCTGTGTTTACATGTTTTTGCGATACTTGTAAAGAAAAAATGGAAAAAAGAGGAATAAATGTCAGTGAACTACAGAAAAAAATAAATGATATCTTTACGGACGGCGGTAATAATAAAAATCCACTGGGAATATCAGAATATAAAGACTTTAAGTTTGACTTTTCAGATCCGCTTATAGATAAATTTTTCAAATTTAAGGAAGAAAGTATTAACAATACTTTGGAAGAGTTAACCGATTTTTTCAGGTCACATAATTTGAAAATAGGATTAGACTTATTTGCACCTCATATTTCATATTTTACAGGTCAGAATATAATAAAATTAAGCAGCATGGCAGATTTTATAAAGCCTATGTATTATAGAGCCACATATGCACCAGCAGGAGTTCCTTTTGAAATAGAAAGTTATTCTGAAAGTTTTCCAAGTAAAAATTCCGGGGAGATAAAAAAGGAGTTTTTTGAATTTATTAAAGAAACTGGAGATGAAATAAGTGATAAATATATGGAAAGCGAACTCTGTGAATTAAAAAATAAATTCAGTATAAATAATATTTGTTCTGGTTTGGAATTTAATAAAATAAAAGATATAGCATTATCAAATACAGATTATCTGGAAAGATCAATAAACAGTTTTTATAATTCTAAAATAGATGGAATTGTACTTTCATGGGATCTAATGCGAATGCCTTTGGAACATCTGGAATTATACATAAAATTATGGAATAAAAATAAATTGTAGGAGGTGAGAGCTTTGGAAGAAATTTTGAAAATAAGTAATTTAAGTAAATCATTTGGAAAAGTTGAAGTGCTGAAGAATTTATCCTTTGGAATAAAAAAAGGTGAGGTACATGCCATATTAGGGGCAAATGGAGCTGGAAAGTCTACTCTTATGAAAATAATAGGCGGTGTTCAGAAACAAACTGAGGGAAAGCTGTATTATAAAGGCGAAGAAACAATTTTTAATTCTCCCGGCGAAGCGCAGAAAAAAGGAATCAGCATAATATATCAGGAATTAAGTCTTATTCCTACAATGACAGCTGTAGAAAATCTTTTTTTAGGAAGAGAAATAACCGGAAACAGCGGTCTTACAAATAAAAGGAAAATGGTCAGTGAATTTAATGAACTTTGTAAAAAATTAAAATTTGATATAGATCCTGAAGAAAAAGTAAGAAAATTAAGCATATCAAAGCAGCAGATGATAGAGATTATGAAAGTAATCCATCAAAGTGCGGATATTATAATAATGGATGAGCCGACGACTTCATTATCAGAAAATGAAAAGTTATCACTGTTCAAAATAATAAAAATGCTTAAAGAAGAAGGAAAGACTATTTTATACATCTCTCATATGCTTGAAGAAATATTCGTAACATGTGACAGAATAAGCATACTGAAAGACGGAGTTTATGAAGGAACTTATAATGTCAGTGATATGACAAAGGATAAAATTATTTCTTTAATGATAGGGGAAAATAAGAAAGATACGAGCTTGAAAAAAAGAACGAGCGGACAGAAAAAAGAAAAAGTGCTGGAGTTGAAGTCAATAAATAAAGGCTCTATATTGAAGGACATAAATTTAGTTCTTAATCAGGGGGAAATATTAGGAATAGCCGGACTTGTGGGAGCAGGACGAACTGAACTCGCAGAAGTCATATACGGAAAAGAAAAATTTGATTCAGGAGAATTATTTATAAATAACACAAAAACTCAAATAAAATCTCCGGAAGCAGCTATAAAAAAAGGGATAGGTCTGATTCCGGAAGACAGAAAAAATTTAGGATTAATTCAAAAACATTCTGTTACTAAGAATGCTACTTTAATACAACTGGATAAAATAATTTCCGCTATATTTATAAATAAGAAAAAAGAAAAAAATTATATAAATGAAGCTATTAAAGAGATGTCTATCAAAGTAAGCGATTCTGATGCAAAAGTATCAAATCTCAGCGGAGGAAATCAACAGAAAGTAGTAGTGTCAAAATGGATGGGCATGGATTTGAAAATACTTATATTTGATGAACCTACAAAAGGGATAGATGTGGGAGCAAAAGAAGATATTTTCAAAATAATAGATGATTTTTCCAGCCAAGGAATGAGCATTATATTTATATCTTCTGATTTGGAAGAGGTGGAAAGGGTCTCAGACAGAGTTGTTATTATGAAAGAAGGAAAAATAGTAAAAGAACTCCAAGACGACGAAATTACAATAGATAAAATAAATTATTATTCTTTAAACGGATAAAGGAGAAGTGTGAAATGAGATTAAAAGCAATGCATAAAATAAATTTTAAAGATTATGGTGTGATAATAGGATTTTTATTGCTTTGTGCAATTATAAGTTTTGCTACGCCTAATTTTTTAACAAAAACGAATATACTGAATCTGTTAAGACAATCATCTATAATCGGAATTATAGCCACAGGAATGACTTTTGTGATAATATCCGGGAATTTTGATCTGTCAGTGGGAGCTATAGCAGCTTTAAGCGGTGCAATAACAATGACTTTTTTATCCGGAGGGCATAATCTGGCTTTGGCAATACTTGCATCTATTACTGTGGGAGCGCTGATTGGAGCTTTAAGCGGCATACTGGTTGCCAAAATAAATATTCCTTCACTGATTGCTACTATGGGAATGGTCACTATAACCAGAGGTATACTGCTTTTGTATACAGGAGGTTATCCGGTTTCAGGATTTAGTGATGTACTTTCATATGTAGGAAACGGGTATTTTTTAGGAATTCCTATACCGGTTATTGTATTTTTTCTGGGAATGATATTGTCATATATAGTTTTGAGCTATACTAAATTCGGAAGATATGTGTTTGCTGTCGGCGGAAATGAAGGAGCAGCGAGGTTATCGGGAATTAATGTAGATAAATATAAAATACTTGTCTTTATTATAAATGGTTGTTTTGCAGCACTGGCAGGAATAATTCTTGTGTCAAGACTTGGCGCTGCCACACCTGTAGCAGGGGAAGGATATGAACTGGATGCAATAGCGTCTGCAGTTATCGGGGGAACAAGTGTGTCAGGTGGAGAAGGAAAAATCTTAATGACTATCATAGGTGTTTTATTAATAAGCGTAATTAGTAATGGTTTTAATCTGCTGGGAGTAAACATATATTTTCAGTATGTATTTAAAGGTATCATAATAGTAACAGCAGTTGGTTTAGATAGTTACAGTAAAAGAAAAAAATAAATTTTGGAGGTCATATTAATGAAAAGGATATTATTTTTTTTCACAATTTTATTACTGGTAATAAGTTGTGGAAGTAAACAGGAAAGTAAAACAGAAGGAGCGGCAAATACAGCAGAAACAAAAGAAGTTAAGAAGAAAATAGGAGTGCTGATTCCCGGGCCTGTAGGATATTTTGTTGCGGTAAGAGAGGGAATAGACAAAGCAGCAGCAGAAAATAATGGAATGGCAACAAAAATTTAGACAGTTTTTTTAAGTTTGTTTTTCAAAAATTCTATAGGGCTTAAATAGAGCCTGTGAGAAGAAGTCTGTAAATAAAAAATACCCACTATGATAAAATAAAATCAGGAGGTTTTTTTAATGAAAA
>NZ_JAMZGM010000070.1 GCF_024158605.1 Sebaldella sp. S0638
TGGGTTTATTACTCCTTACCAGGCTAGATTCAATTTCTTTGGATCCTAATGTTCCCATTTTGCTTGACCATTACAAAAATAATAGTGTTAACAAATTTGGAGTATTTTTGAGAGGAGGTTATTTCTTGGAATTTTTATTGATTATATTTATTTTTATTGGTTTGACCATAGCCTATTTAGCATTTATTTTAGGGTTTGGCTACATTTTAGGCATTATTGCAAATTTTATCTTTAAGGAAAGAGATTTTTATATTATTGAAAAATTTCCTTTTATAAGAGAACAATTAATAAAAGAACACAAAACTTACTATGATAATGGTAATTTAAAATCAGAAATAACTTACTATTTTAATACTCCGCACGGGCTTGCTGTACATTATTATGATAATGGCCAGATATTTGGGAAATGTTATTATATTAAAGGAGAAAAAAACGGAATGTGGATAAGCTGGTACAATAACGGCAGCCTGAAAGAAACCGGCTTCTGGAAATATAATAAAAAAGATGGAGAATGGCAGAGTTTTTTTGAAAATGGAAAGCCTGAATATCATATATCCTGGAATGACGGGGTTAAGCATGGTTCATATATGACTTATTATAATAATAACGAGCTAAATTCCTCAGGAAAGTTTTTTTATGGACAAAAAGATCAATTCTGGTTCTTTTATTATAAAAATGGAAATAAAATGCGGGTAGAAAGCTGGGAGCATGGTACTCCTAAAGGTGAATGGGAATATTTTTACGAGAATGAAAATAAAAAAGCATTTGGAAATATATCAGAAGGAAAACGGACAGGATATTGGAAATATTATTTTGAAGACGGAACAATATCTTCTGAAGGAAATTGGGACAATGACTGTTTGAACGGACTATGGATTTATTACCATGCAAACGGCAAAATCAGGGAAAAGGGATTTTGGGTTAATGACTATCAGCATGGAGTCTGGGAATACTTCTATGAAAATGGAATACGTGAAACATCAGGCTACTGGTATTACGGAAGAAAACATAGTTTTTGGAAGTATTTTTATGAAAATGGCAATTCAAAAGAATTCGGTCAGTGGAAAGAGGATAAACAAACCGTAAAATGGAAATACTATTATGAAAACGGTACTCTTTCATCAATTGGTGACTGGTCTGACAGCTTGAAAACAGGAATATGGAAGTACTTTCATGAAAACGGAAAAATAAAATCCAACGGCCGTTGGGTTAATGATAAACAATACGGTATATGGAAATTTTATACAACTGAGGGAAAAATCAGAACCAAAGGACTGTGGCGTAATGACCTTCCTGACGGAAAATGGACGAACTATCATGAAAACGGCAAAAAAAGAGAACAGGGTATCTTTTCCCAAGGAAATAAGACGGGTGTATGGCGTTATTATTCAGAAAACGGCAGACTTATAATAAAAGGGCGCTGGAAAGATGATCTTCAAAACGGCGAATGGACTTATTATTTTGAAAACGGGATTCCTGCTTCACTTGGTGAATTTAAAGACGGCAATCAAGACGGCGAATGGAAATATTTTTATGAAAGCGGTAATCTGAAATCCGTCGGCTATTGGAATAACGGTGTAAAAAAAGATGAGTGGATTCACTATGATGAAAATAATGAATTTGAAAATATAGAATATTTTGATAATTCCGGAGATTATCTCCATTTTATCAATTAACAGTTTTTTAGTGCTGTTATACAGAATACGGAGTAGTTTTGTACTTTTCGGTGTTTCACCGGCAGTCAGAGCTTTCCGTGTTTTTATTTGTAAAACAAACAGAGTTTTCTGCTGTAAACATTATTTATTTTTATGTGTTGTAGAAATATATACTTTATGGTATATTTATATTAAATATAAAGAAAAAAGGAGAAATTATGAAAATACTCACTTTTGCAAATCCAAAAGGAGGTGCAGGAAAAACTGTTTCCAGCATAAACTTCGCATATGCGCTGTCACGTCTGGGTTATAAAACCCTTCTTGTGGATACTGATCCCCGTGGCGGAGTTTCCATCTGTCTTGGTATAGAAAACGAAAATACCCTTTTTGATCTTATCAAAGAGTATAACGAAGGTTTCGTAGAAGACGTGGAAAAATACAAAAATCATAAAAACGGTGTGGATGTTGTAATTTCAGATTATGAAATTGCCAAATTTGATTCTTATTTTGATGCAGATACAGTTTCTGCCACATTTATTGTGAAAAATCTTATAATGGAATTTTTCAAAGATTACGATTTTATAGTTATAGATACAGAAGGTACTGTTAATTCACTTACAGCTTCTATTTTATATGCCACACAGGATATTTTTATTCCTACACAGGCAAGTAATCTCGATCTTACAGGTGTCCGTGATATTCTTGCCCTCAGCAAAAATATTTCAAGACAAAATGCTGAACTAAATATAAAAAAAGTTTTTCTTATAAGAGCAAAGATGAATACCATTGCATTCAAAGAGTTTCAAAACAGTCTGGAATCTTTCTTTGACGAGCAGCAGTTTTCTAAAGTTGCTATCAGGGAAAATCAGGATATAATAAACGCTGTAAATTCGCAGCTTGATATTTTTACTTACAGAAATTCCTCTAATGGTGCAATTGACTATAGAAATCTTGTTGACGAATATATAGAAGAGCTTCAGAAGGAGATATAAAATGGCAATAAAAGATATTTTAAGCAAAAATGTTAATTATGGAGGGCTGGAAATTTATCAGAGTAATTTTGATTTTGAAAAATTCGAGATACAGCCGAATGACAGAGACCTTCTGCTGCAAAGTGAACAGATTATTTCTAATTCTCAGAGACAGATGATGAAAAATCTCTATGAAATTGCCAAAAACCTCTTTGAATCACAACAGATTCTGGCAAACTACCATTCAGGATCATTTGTGGAATGGTTTGAAACAATAGGATTAAAAAAAGACTATGTCTACAGAATGATTGATAAATATAAGCTGGCTCAGGAAACTAATATAAGAAACGCTGTTAACCTACCAGTAAGAGTGGTACAAAACATAAAAAAAATGAACATTGATACCAGCCAGAAAATAGAAATTGTAAGAAGTGAAAATCCCAGAAAAAAGATCGCTGAGTTTTCTCACAGTGAGAAATCTGAACTTACAGAACTGGAAATTTTAAAAATACAATTACGTTATCATACAAGAAAAGTAAAAGAATTAAAAGCCAGAATTACAATTTTGGAAGAAGAAAGTATATAACGCAGAATTCCATCTACACCCATTTATAATCATGGCTGACAGATGGTTTTTCTTTTTATGCTTTACTTATGCATTTATATAAATTTAATATAATTAAAAAAAAATAGATTGACAACAAAGAATTTTAGGTTATAATTTAACGAGAAGTTTTTTCATTTAATAAACAAAATTATCGCCGAAAGTTACGTTTGTTTTTTTATTTGAGGAGGATGGAAGTCCGATGATCAATATTACCATTAATAATATTTCGTGTAAAACATACGAAAACAGAACTATTTTGGAAACAGCGTACGAAAACGGAATAGATATCCCTGTTTTTTGTAATGATAAAAGGCTTGTTCCCGAGGCTTCGTGCAGAATCTGTCTTGTTGAAGTAAAAGGCGGAGGCAAGCTCGTCCCTGCATGTTCGGCAAAAGTTTCAGACGGAATGACTGTATTTACAGAAAGTGAAAGAGTAATCAGCGCGAGAAAAAATATTCTGGATCTTCTCCTTGCAGATCATGACTTTGACTGTATAAATTGTTCGAAATCCGGTGACTGCCGATTACAGGAATACTGCCTGAAGTATGATGTAAAAGAAAGCAGTTATACAAGAAAAAGGGATATTCTTGATATCGATACCAGTAACAATTTTTATTCTTATAATCCGAACAGATGTATTCTTTGCAGAAAATGTGTAAGAATCTGCCGTGATTTACAAGGCCGTGATGTTATCACTGCTGCGGGAAGAGGAGTCTTCACTCATATAGAACCGCCTTTTAATACCGGTCTCGGTAACTCGAGATGTGTTTCCTGCGGTAACTGCGTTTCTGCATGCCCTGTAGGTTCTTTAATGCCTAAAAGAAGCATTCCTTTTGAGACCGAAGAAATAAAAAAGACAAGAACTACATGTGTATACTGCGGCGTTGGATGCCAGATGAACCTTCTTGTTAAAGGAAATAAAGTTGTTGGTACCGAACCTCTGGATATAGTTCCTAATAATGGACTTTTATGTGTAAAAGGTGCTTTTGCATATAATTTTATTAATCATAAAGATCGCTTAAAGACTCCTTTGATAAAAAAAGACGATATTTTCACAGAAAGCAGTTTTGACGAAGCTCTGGATTTTATTGCAGAAAAACTTACTGCAATAAAAAATTCCCATGGAAAAGAGAGCATAGCCGGACTGACTTCGGCGAGATGTACCAATGAAGAAAACTATCTCATGCAGAAATTTATGAGAGCTGTTATTGGCAATAATAATATTGACCACTGTGCCCGGCTGTGTCATGCCACAACTGTTTCAGGACTGGCAGAAACAGTGGGAAGCGGTGCAATGACAAACAGTATCTCAGAAATAGAAAAAGCAGACACTATATTTGTCATAGGTTCTAACACTACAGAAACCCATCCTGTTATCGGAACCTTTATACAAAAAGCCAAAAGATCAGGAAAAAATCTAATTGTAGCTGATCCGAGAAAGATCGAACTTGCTGAAAAAGCAGATATTTTTATGCAGCTGAAAGTAGGAACAAATATTGCCCTGCTAAACGGAATGATGAATGTCGTAATCAGCGAAAATCTTCAAGACAAAGAATTTATAGAAGACAGATGTGAAAATTATGATGAACTGGTTTCCGCTATAAAGGCTTATACTCCTGAATTAACTGAAAAAATAACAGGTGTACCTGCCAGTGATATAATAAATGCTGCAAGGCTTTATGCAGGTTCAAAAAATTCCACTATTATTTTTTCAATGGGAATTACACAGCACATTACAGGAACTGAAAATGTATTTTCTGTATCAAATCTCGCTATGCTGTGCGGTATGATCGGCAGGGAAAATACAGGAATAAATCCCCTGCGCGGACAGAATAATGTACAGGGTGCCTGTGATATGGGAGGGCTTCCCAATGTATATCCGGGATATCAGAGTGTACAAAATGCCCAAAATAAAGAAAAATTCGAGAAGGCATGGAGTGTCCCGCTTTCTGACAAATCAGGCCTGACAGCTTCGGAAATGATAGATCTCGCAGGAGAAGGCAGCTTGAAAGCTCTGTATATTATAGGAGAAAATCCTGTTGTTTCGGAACCTGACGGCAATCATGTAAAACACTCTTTGGAAAATCTTGATTTTCTTGTTGTTCAGGATATTTTTATGACTGAAACAGCTGAATTCGCAGATGTTATTTTGCCTGCTGCAAGTTTTGCAGAAAAAAACGGGACTTTTACCAATACCGAGAGACGGGTACAATATGTGCAAAAGGCCATAGAGCCTCTTCACGGTACAATGGAAGACTGGAAAATCCTCGTTTCTCTAATGAATAAAATGGGTTATTATCAGAATTTTTCTTCTACTGAGGAAATCATGGGGGAAATTGCTGCTCTTACTCCGCAGTACGGAGGAATTTCGCATAAACGTATTCTGGAACAAGGACTCGGTCTGCAATGGCCCTGCCCTGACGAAAATCATAATGGTACTCCCTATCTTCATAAAAATGCTTTTACAAGAGGGAAGGGAAAGTTTATTCCTGCTGTCCACAGATTTTCTGCTGAGATGCCTGACAGCGAATACCCTGTTATTCTTACTACTGGAAGAATTTTATACCAGTATCATACTATGACAATGACAGGGAAAAACAGCGGTATAATGAAAACCGCCGGAGAAAATTATATGGAAATACATCCTGAACTTGCCGAAAACCTGCATTTGAAACAGGGAGAAACGGTAAAAGTAAGTTCCAGAAGAGGATCAATAAAAATAAAGACAAGAATCACCAACAAAACAGATAAAAATACTGTATTTATTCCTTTTCATTTTGCGGGAGGAGCTAATATTCTTACTAATAATGCTCTTGACCGTTTTGCAAAAGAACCGGAATTAAAAGCCTGTGCAGTAAAAATAGAAAAATTATTCACAGATACAGGCTGTAAAGCTAAAGCAAGGTGAAATTTCTGTTCCTGATTTGGACATTCTATTTAAATAAAAGGGGTTTATTTATATAAATTAAGGAGTCACTATATGAAAAAAACAGGAACAGCAATTATACTTTGCGGGGGCAAAAGCAGCAGAATGGGATTTGATAAAAGTAAATATGAGATTAACGGAAAACTTCTTATTGAAATATGTGCGGAAAAACTCGGCTCTGTCTTTGAAGAAGTTCTCCTGGTTACCAAAGATCCTGATAAATTTAAAGGACTCGGATATAAGGTCATAGGAGATAATGCGGGCGCCTATGCCCCGGTCTTTGGAATATACAGCGGTCTTTTGGAAGCCGGATCTCATTTTTCTTTTATTATAGCCTGTGATATGCCTGTTATTAATCTGAATTACATTAAATACCTTATAGAAAAGCTGGAAAACGAAAGTTTTCCCCCTGACGGGCTTATCTCAATGAACGGTTCATTTATTGAACCCTTTTACTCTTTTTATTCCAAAAATATGCTGAAAAAACTAAAATATAACATTGATATAAAAAATTATAAAATAACAGACAGTATTAATATGTGTAATATTGAATTCGTAAATACCGAGATAATAAAAAAATATGCCGGTAATATTGATATTTTTACTAATCTGAATTATCCCTGCGATCTGGAAATTTTTTCAGGGGCATTTATTAAGGAGCTCTGTCTGAATGATAAAAAATATTGAAATAATAAGATATAGCAACGGAATTCTCGAAAAAACCAATGATAATATCACAGAGGAAAGTAAAATTAATATTTTTGTAAACGGAAGCCATTATATTAGTCTTCTCTGCAGTAACAGCGAACTAAAAGAACTGTGTACCGGCTTTCTCTTTTCGGAAGGTGTTATTTCCAGTTTCAAAGATATTAAAAATATTGAATTCTCATGTAATAACAATATTTTCATTACTCTTGACGAATCTGTATCCTTTTCTCCCGAAAAGCAAAGAATCATAGTTTCAGGATGCTCCAAAGGAAGTATTGAAGAAACTCTTATGGAACAAAATCATTTATATTTTTCTGATTCTGATCCTAAGTACAAAATTTCTGATATTTTAGATTATATGAAAGAGCTGAATTCCCATTCTGAAATTTTCAAAAAAACAGGGGGTACACATTGCTGTGTTCTTTGTCATAAAAATGATAAAATTATATCTGAAGATATCGGACGGCATAATGCTCTTGATAAAATTATAGGAAAAAGCCTAATTTTTGATTTTAAGCCATCTGAAAGCATTTTGCTATTAACGGGTAGGGTCTCCTCTGAAATTCTTCTTAAAAGTGCTAAATTTGGCATTAGAATTATTATTTCACGTTCTGCTCCGACAGATTTTTCCGTGGAAACTGCTTTAAAAATAAATATGACTCTGGCTGGTTTTGCAAGAGGCAGTAAAATGAATATATATTCCGGTGTCCACAGACTGATCAATGCATGAAATTTTATTATTAATAAATATCTCCGGATTTTGTATGTCCGGTTTTTTTGAAATATTTTTTAATTGGTTGTCTTTTTTTCGGTTGATAAAAATATAACCTTAATGATAAAATAAAATAACTTAAAAAATAAATACAGGTGGTTAATTTGATAATTAGTGCAAGCAGAAGATGCGATATTCCAAAATACGGAAAAAAGTGGTTTTTAGATAATATTAAACAAGGATATGTCAATGTCACTAATCCTTTTAACAGAAATCAGGTAAAAAAAGTTTCACTGCATAATGAAGATGTGGATCTTTTTGTCTTTTGGACAAAAGATGGTTCTGATTTTACAGAGGTTTTGGATTTTCTTGAAAGTAAAAATATGAAATTTTTAATACAATATACAATAAACGGATATCCTTCTGATATAGAGCCTTTTACCGGTGATACCGACAAGATCATCAGGAATTTTAATGATATAAACTCACGATATCCCGGATCTGTGCTTTGGAGATACGACCCTGTTATTCTCACAGACAGATTTGATCTGAAATACCATACCGAAAAGTTTACATATATTTTTGAGAATATAAAACACTCTACTACAAGGTGTTACACCAGTTTTTTTGATGAATACAGAAAAAACAAAAAATTTATAGCTGCACATAATGTTAATACAGATAATTTTTCAAAATATGAAGAGGTTCTCGCTGAATTTGACAATATTGTGGACGGTTCCGCTGTAAAACTTATTGTCTGTTCCGAGCCGATAAATTATATCAGTTATAAAAATGTGATAAAAGGTGCATGCATTGACAAGGATTATATTAATGATATTTTCGGTCTGAACATTCAGGGAAAAAGAGATTCCGGACAAAGGAAAGACTGTTATTGCGTGAAAAGTACCGATATCGGGGCTTACAACCAGTGTAAAACAGGCTGTAAATACTGTTATGCCTGTAATAATAACAAAATTTAAAGGGGAATGATAATATGGAATTTTTCCAATACGGACAAAAAGAAACAGATTACCTGAAAAGTAAAGATAAGCGTCTTGCTGAACTTATTGAAAGACTGGGTCCGGTACAGAGGGAGATTATCCCCGATCTTTTTGCCGGGCTGGTTAACAGTATCGTGGGACAGCAGATTTCCACAAAGGCTTTTATTACTATCTGGAAAAGAATAACAGACCTTTTTGGGACTGTCACCCCTGAAAGTATTCTTTCCAAATCTGCCGAAGAGCTGCAAAAGTGCGGTATTACAATGAAAAAAGCAAACTATATACAAAATATAGCTATGGATATAACAAATGGAAAACTTAACCTTGATATACTGTATGAATTACCTGACGATGAAGTCTGCCGCAGGCTTTCTTCTCTAAACGGCATAGGCACATGGACAGCAGAAATGCTTATGACTTTTTCCATGCAGCGGCTGGATATACTAAGCTGGGATGATCTGGCTATAAGACGCGGTATTATGATGCTTTACAGACATAAAAAACTGGATAAAAATCTTTTTGCCAAATATAAAAAAAGATATTCCCCGTATGGTTCAGTGGCTTCTCTGTATCTATGGGAACTTTCAATGGGAAAATAAAAGGAGGAACATATATGAAAAAATTACCCCCTGTGGAAAAAATCTATGAAGCGTACAGCGCTATTTCGGATAAAAGAATTGTTATGGAAGAAAATTCCGCAAAAGTTTTTTCCTCGGATAAAAGTAAGGAATATACCGTGACATGGAATGACGATATATATTCTTCCAATGATAATGCTTCTTATTGGCAGGGATATGCGGGTTATCCCATGATCGCAGTTCTCATGCTCCAGAATAGGATTTCATTTGACAGTTCTGTTACTGAATTTTTCAAAAATATAAACTGGAAAGAATTAAATGCCAAATATAAAGGCAAATATTCCAAAGCTGTGGATGAAATCATGGAAGGACTGAAAAATTCCGGAGTTGACACTGACAAAATATATGAGGAAACTGATAAAATTTTTGAGGAACTAAAAAATCTTGATATCCAATGTAAAAGAAGTTCTCTGCGTCCCCCTAAATCAAAATAATCTATATAATAAAAGCTGTTCCGGCCAGAATGTCAAATATCCTGAATGAAACAGCTCTTTTTTTATTTTTTTAGTTTTAATATATCATAAGATGCAGTAAGAGTAACAGTTATACTCATTTCCTGTGCTACTGAAAAGGGAATATCTACACTTTCCGCATTATAATTCGTGGAAAAATTTCCGCTGTTCTGCATCATAACTATTCCTGAACCTGAATTGTTGTTATAATTCCAGTATGGGCTGCTGTCATTTATATATTTTATATCTCCTATTTCATATCCTCTGTTTTTCAGAATGACTTTTGATTTATCGACTATTTCATTCATCGCTTTATCATATGCCTCTAATGTGTATTTTTTCTTTAATTGTTCTGATATATCATAAGTTATTCTCCCAGGATTTTTTATTTTATAAGACTGACCTTTCTGTAAAATTTTCCCCATATCCAAAGAAGTGCTCATTCTCACTCTGAATGCATGTGTTACTGTATAGACCTGCTTTTTCTCCGGTTCAGCCTCTGTGGTATTATAACTTGCTATTTCCACATTTCCTATACCTGCTCCTCTTAATTTTTTCTCTATTCTGTCATATTTATCTTTCGCAGTCTGCTTTGAGGATTTTTCTGTTGTTACAGGTGATTCTATTGTATAAGTATAATAATTTCCATAATCATTTTTTACAAGTCTGCTTATTTCTTCCTGTTCAAGAATTCCCATAACATCATAAAATCTCTGTGTATCAAGAGAATTAATACGCACATCTATTTTTGTTACATATCTTCCTTTTCCTTTTTCTCCCTGAACAGTTTCGTTATTTCTTGTATATCTTGAGGTTTCTATATCTTCAGACTTTATTCCCAGCGACATAAGATACTTTTTGAATTCAGTCATTGTTTTTGCATTTTCATTTGATGCCTGCTCCAGTGTATTTCCTTCTGTTTTTAATTCAAATTCGGTAACCATTAAATCCGGTTTCACTTTCAGCGTTCCTATCCCTACAAGGTTATTCAGCGTCCCGACGATCATATATTTTTCACCGTACTGTAGCCTTACTCTCTCCATTTCCGCCTCAACAGGTGACATCTCGGCTCTTAGCATGCCAAAAGACAGTAATATAACCATTACTATCATTAATCTTCGTTTTTTCATAATTTCCTCCTTAAATTTATAATATATCTCTGAAAATTCCAGTCATTCAACTGAATAGTATAATTATACTATTCTATTACTATTTTAACAACACTCCTTTTATTAAAAATTTTATTCTTCCAAAAAAAGAAACCAAAGTAATTTGGTTTCTCTTTCTTTTATATAATTAATTTTTCAGAGCCTGTATCGGCGGAGCTACTTTCCCGCCTCTGTCTATAAGAACAGAACAGTCCAGATTATTTATATTTATAATATCAGCTTCTCCAAGCAGACCTCCGAAAACAACCCTGTCTCCTGCTTTTTTACCGGGTACAGGTATGATTCTTACTGCTGTTGTCTTGCTGTTTATCATTCCTATTGCCATTTCATCTGCTATAATTCCTGAAATTACTGCTTCTGTGGTATCTCCCGGAATTGCTATCATATCCAGCCCCACAGAACATACACAAGTCATTGCTTCTAGCTTTTCCAGTGTAAGATATCCCTTACTTGTAGCAGCTATCATTCCCTGATCTTCACTTACAGGAATAAATGCTCCTGTTAGTCCTCCTACTCTGCTTGCTGCCATTGCTCCGCCTTTTTTTACAGCATCATTTAATATGGCAAGAGCAAAAGTAGTTCCGTAAGCTCCTACTGATTCCAGCCCGAATTCCTCAAGAACATTGGCGACACTGTCTCCTACCGCCGGAGTAGGTGCAAGAGATAAGTCAATAATTCCAAATTCTATATCCAGCTTATTTGCTACTTCTCTTCCGATAAGTTCACCCATTCTTGTTATTTTAAAGCTTATTTTCTTTATTGTTTCTATTATTTCATCTATTTTTGCTTTTTTATCTACCTGTGCAAGAGCATGTCTTACCACTCCGGGACCGCTTATTCCCACATTCAATACTACATCAGCATTTTCTACCCCGTGAAAAGCTCCTGCCATAAATGGGTTATCAGGTACAGCATTAGTAAATACCACGAATTTTGCTGCTGCAAGACCGTCCTGATCAGCAGAAAGAGCTGCCAGTTCTTTTACAGTTTTCCCCATCATCTTTATGGCATCCAGATTTATTCCTGACTTAGTTGATCCTACATTAACTGAAGAGCAGACTTTTGCCGTACTGCTTAGTGCCTTTGGTATACTGTTAATTAACCTTATATCCCCTTTTGTAAATCCCTTATCAACTAAAGCAGAAAAACCTCCTATGAAGTCTATTCCTATTTCTGTTGCGGCTTTGTCAAGTGCCTCTGCAAAGATAGTATAGTCTTCGGCATCTGTGGAATTCCCGATAATAGCAATAGGAGTAACGGATACTCTTTTATTTACTATAGGAACATTATATTTGCTTGATATTTCATCTGCATATTCCACAAGATTTTTTCCATATTTTACTATTTTGTTATATATATTCTCTGCTGTTTTTTCAGCACTGGGATCTATACAGTCCAAAAGACTGATTCCCATAGTTACTGTTCTTACATCTAGACTATACATACTAATCATATTTATTGTTTCCAATATCTCATCAGGGAGTAATAACATCCTAATAAACCTCCTTATATTCTGTGCATTGCTTTGAAAATATCTTCATGCTGTATAAATATTTTCACTTTTAAATTTTCTTCTATTACCTTGAACTCTTTTTGTATATCCTCTATACTTCTCTGATTATTTTTTACTTCAGTAAGCATTATCATCGCGAATATCTCATTTTCAAAAATTGTCTGTGATATATCAATTATATTTATATCCAGTTCATTTAACTTTGCAGATACACCGGCTACGATTCCTGTTTTGTCTGCTCCCATTACAGTTACTACTACTTTACCGTCCATTTTTCCTCCTATATAAAAAATTATTTACAATCTGATTATCTCACAATTACCATAAGATGTAAACATTCATTTAGCTAATTTTATCATTTTTGAGATACAAATTTATTCAAAAAATTCAGAAAACAATAATACCTTCCCCCTGTAAATCTGTATTTTTTATGTCTGAATTTCCTGCTGTATAAAAAAAGAAGGCTCTTCACACCTTCTAATTTTTTATTATATTTAATCATTTTTTCCTTTTATAAAAGCCAGCAGCAGTGTAATATCATTATGTGTTATTCCGCTTATTCTGCTTGCCTGCCCTATTGTCTCCGGCTGTGAATATACAAGTCCTGAAATTGCTATATTACTTATTCCTTTGATCTCTTCATAGTTAATATCAGAAGGAATTACCATCTCTTCCAGTTTCTTGAATTTTTCAATCTGATTTTTTTCCCTGTCTATAAAAATCTTATACTTGGAATTAATTTCCACCTGTTCTTTTACAAGCTTTGATAATTCCACAATTTCCATAAATTTCTCCAGACCTTCATATGTCATTTCTTTCCTTGCAAGAAATTCAAAGGCTGAAACAGGACTGTTCATAGTATCATGACCTTGTGATACTAATATTTCATTATTTTGCTTTGTGGGATAAATTGTTATACTTTTTAGTCTTTCTATCTCTTTTTCTATATCATCTCTTGCATTTTCCAGTTCTTTCAGCTTTTCTTTATCAAGAATACCTATTTCCTTGGCTTTATCCAGTAATCTCAGGAAAACGTTATCCTGTCTCAGCGTCAGTCTGTATTCTGCCCTTGAAGGGAGAACTCTGTATGGCTCCGGAGTATCTTTATTTATTATATCATCCACAAGAACTCCTATATATCCCTCACTTCTGTCAATAATAACAGGTGACTCTCCTTTTATCTTTCTCGCAGCATTAACAGATGCTATAAATCCCTGAACCGCAGCTTCTTCATATCCGCTGGTACCGTTAATTGTTCCTGCTGTATAAAGATTTTCCAGTATTTTTGTTTCAAGTGTCAGTTTCAACTGATTCGCCGGTATATAATCATATTCTACAGCATATCCGTATCTCATTATTTTGGCATTCTCAAGACCTTTTATTGTCTTTAGCATGGCGTCCTGTGCAAAGGGAGGCATTGCCGTGGTAAAGCCGTTTATATATATTTCATTTGATTCTGTACTTTCCTGCTCCAAAAATATCTGATGATCAGTTTTCTCAGGAAATCTCAAAACTTTTCTGTCAAGCGAAGGGCAGTGTCTCGGACCTTTTGAGCTTACTATTCCTGTTACTATTGGAGAGTATTTCAAAAGCTCGCTTGCTACCTTTATTGTTTCAGGTGTTGTATAAGTGAGCCATGTGGGCATTACAGAATTTTCTTCTTTTGTAGTATAGTATGAAAAATATCTCGGGTTTTCTTCACCTTTCAGTTCTTCTATCTCTGAAAAATTTATTGTTCTTTTATCTATCCGCGGTGGTGTTGCTGTCTGATATCTGTCTACCTCAAAGCCGTATTCACGAAGTCTGTCTGATAGCTCCTCGCTTGATTGTTCTCCCTGTCTTCCTGCTTCATACTTTACATCACCAATTATAAATCTTCCTTTTAAAAATGTCCCTGTACATAGTATAACAGCCTTTGCACCATATTCTATTCCTACCTGATCTTTTACCCCTATGACTTTTTTCCCGTCAAGAATCAAATCTGTCACTATTCCCTGTACTAATTCCAGATTTTCCTGTTTTTCCACTATTTCTCTCATTTTTATTCTGTACCAGTACTTATCAGCCTGTGCTCTTGTTATCCTTGCTGCAAGCCCTTTAGTGTGATTCAGATTTTTCAGCTGCAGGTTATAGCTGTCTATGTGTCTTGCCATTTCTCCCCCGAGCATCCCAAGCTCGGAAACAAGATGTGATTTTCCCGGTCCTCCTATAGAAGGATTACATGACATCATTGCTATATTATCAATAAAAATCGTAAACAAAGCTGTTTTCATTCCCAGTCTTGCCGAAGCCAGAGCTGCTTCCACACCAGCATGTCCTGCTCCTACCACTATCACATCATAATCAGTATTCATTGTTTCTCCTCTTCATCTATAAAATTATCTCTTCTATCTTTTTTCAAAGTAAAAATTACTGTATTATTATATCATATTCTTTGAAGAAAATCTTTTTTGTTTGATCTCTCTCCATACTTTTACAAAATAAAAAGATTATCTATAAAAATTCATAAATAACCTTTTCTATTATCTATTCTTTCAAACTCAGTTCTTTTGTACAGTTCCCCCTATCAGCTGTTTTTGCTGCTTCTTCATTGGTTTTTACTATTCCGCAAAGCTTGGGCTTTCCCTTTTCAAAACCTATTACATAGAGTCTTGATTGAAACTTTCCTGTTAATTCATCTTCATAGGCTTCTATACGAAATATTAGTGCTTTTACTTCTCCGGTTTTATCTACACGCCATTCTGCGACACCTTCTTTTATATGAGGCCATGTTCCGAAGTCTCCCCCCATTACTTCTTTACTTGTTGTCCATATATTTGTCCCGTCGCTTATATCTATCCATTCTCTTCCTGACTGAAAAACCTTAAAAATACGATAATTTTTATATGACGGGCATTCTACAGCAGTATTCTCTTCTTCATACGGATAAATATTTCTAAACTTGCCTGTTGGGCGTTTACAATTTTTATCTTTTGTTGATGTATAGACACTCTTATTCTGTGTTTCTGCTGAAAATGCTAAAATTCCAGTAAAAAATAACATTAATATAATAATCTTCTTCATCTTTCAACTCCTTGTTTTTTTTAATAGAATAGCAAATATTCTTAATTTTTTCAATGCATTATTTACTTTTCGTTATATTTTTTTGTATAAATAAAAAAGATTATCTATAAACTTTATAAATAATCTCATTTACTATCTATTTTTCCTGCTCTGTTAATCTCAGTTTTATTGTACAATTCCCTTTATCCGCCATCTTTACGGCTTCTTCATTTGTCTTTACATTTCCGCAGTATTTAGAAACTCCGTTATCAAAACTAATTACATATAATCTTGAATGTACTTTTCCCATAACATCAGGATCCTGCGCATCTACACGAAATATAAGTGCTTTCGCTTCGCCTGACTTTGTCACCCGCCATTCGGCAACACCTTCTCTTAATGCCGGAAAGTGTCCAAAATCCGCATTAAACACTTGATCTACTGTAGACCATGTATTCACACCATCGCTTATATCTATCCAAACTCTTGAATCATCATATACTGCAAATACTTTCATCTTTTTATACCCTGGGCATTCTTCCGCGCCATAGCCGTAGTCGTCATTTACAGGGTAGAGTTTCTTGTATATTCCTGTGGGACGTTTGCAGTCTTTTGATTTCGTGGATGTATAAACACTTGTCAGCGACTCTGCTGAAAATGCCATTATTCCCGAAAAAAATAATGCTAATGCTAAAATAAATTTCTTCATCTTTTCTCTCCTTGTTTTCTCATAGAATAACAGATATTTACTATTTTATCAATATATTATTTAATTATAATTATATTCTTCACACATACAAAATAACCACTATTTTTCCTTTATCAAAAATAACATCTGCCTCATCTTCAAGTATCACATTACTCATCAAAATGGAGCTTTCTCTTTTTATATATCTGTTTAAAAGAGGGTACTTAAAACCCTTTAATGTAATATTTTCTATCTCACTGTCAAGCGATACTATAGACAATGTTTTTCCCTTTTTTCCTGAAATAGAAAAACTTTTATCCCTAAAGAAAATCTTTTCCGTTTCTGTGAGAATTACAAGTTTTTCATATTTTTCCATAAGCATAATATTATTCAGGGTAAAATCTATTCTTTTTCCTAAAGCTCCTACGACATATATTTTTTCATAGTTATCATATCCCATCTCTTCCAAAACAAGCTCAAAATCAGAATAATCCTTATCAGGAGAAAATTTTTCCGTTTGTATTCCCATTTTCATCACTTTTTCCAGAGTCTCAGGCTTTATAGAATCCAGATCTCCATAAATGCACTTTGGCTTGTATCCCTTTTCAATACAATAATTCGTTCCGCCGTCAGCACAAAAAATATCAGTCTCTTTATCTATAATCTCTTCAAAGAAATCATCCCTGTAACTATACTCCCCGTTTAAGAATATAACTGCTTTCATTATGATTCCTCCATATTTATTTTATTATTTTACTGTAATTTTTATTTCTTTGAGGAATATTCATTACTTTTATTTTTGGATATCCCAAAGCTAAAACAATATGAGGAATATAATTTTCCGGTATCCCGAATTCTTCTTTCTGTCCATTGCTCATCTGAGAGAAAAACATACGGACTATTCCATTCCAGCAGCTGGCAATATTAAGACTCTCTGCAGCCAGAAGCATATTCTGCGATGCGGCTGAAACATCTTCTATTGGTGTCAAATCTTCCTTCTCATAAGATACTATAACTATTGTTGGTGCACCGTAAAAAAGATCAAGCATCTCATTGCTGCACATTTTCTGTGTTATTTCATCTTTGGAACTCTTACCCGCCTCTTTTGCAAGTATATTTAATTTATCTATGAGTTCTCTGTTCTGAATGGCAGTAAAAAACCATGGCTGTGTATTATGCCCTGTCGGCGCCCAATTTCCGGCCTCAAGTATTAGTTCCAGCTCCTCGTCTTTTATCTGCTCATCTCTTCTGAATGCTTTTGTTGTTCTTCTAGATTTTATTGTCTCCAGTACATTATTCATATTTTCGTCCCTTCTGCCCTTTTGCTTTTTCTTATATTATAAGCAGAAATGATGAGAAAATCAATCAGCTTTATTTTTTACTTTTTTATTACATTTTCCATAAGAAACTAAATAAAAAGTTTCGTTAATTTTTCTATCTTTTCTTTGTAAGTGCCGGAAGCTGTATTAAATAAAGCAGATGTCCCCAACACATATACATTTGCATTATTTTCATACAATATTGGTATCGTTTTTTCATTTATATTTCCGTCCACTTCAATAAGAGGCGGATTCTCCATTTCCTTCAGATAAATATTCAGTTCTTTTAGTTTCTCAATAACGCTGTAATTAAAAGGCTGTCCGGCAAATCCCGGGTTCACTGTCATTATTAACAGCATATCTACTAATGGAAGAAATTTCACTATTTCAGATACCGGTGTTTCAGGACTCAGAGCCAAAGAAGGAGATATCCCTTTTTCTCTTAGAAATTCTATCTCTTTTTCAGGATTTTCCGACGTTTCTATATGAAAAGAAATATACTTCGGTTTTATATGTGCAAACATCTTCATATACTTAAAAGGTGTAACTGTTGCCAAATGAATATCAAGGGGTATGCTCGTATTTTCTTTTATTTCTTCCAGAATATAAGGTCCCATTGCCATATTATCCACAAATACTCCATCCATAACATCACAATGTAAAAGTCCTGTTTCAGCCTTTTCCAATTCTGTCAGCTCTTTTTTCAGGTTCATCTGATCTGCACACATAATTGATGCTGCAAACTGATACATAATATTCCTCCTTTAAGAAACCTGCCTGCAGGTTATTAAAAAATTTTATTTCTCTCTATATTCTATTATATTATTATAATTATAAAAAAGCATAACTTTCATCACAAAAAATGAAAAAATTTATACTCTTTCGCATATAATAATGATATCATCATACTTCTGTCCAAATATAATTTTTCTTTCTATAAACAAAAAAGATAATAAAACTACTGCCTATTATCTTTTCTCAAAATATAAATATCATGTACCATATCTTTTCCTCTATAATGCTTTATAAACGAAGATTCTCTCACAAAACCGACCTTTTCAGCCAATCCTGATGATCTGTAATTTTCTGGTCTTATCAGAGCATAAATCTCATTTTCCTCCATATTATCAAATGCATAATCAACAAAAGCATTAACAGCTTCATATGCATATCCCTGATTCCAGAATTTTTTCATAATAATGTATCCGACTTCTAAAATCTTTTTATTATCAATCATAGAGTAATGTAAGCCTGACTGTCCGATAAATTTTCCGGTATCTTTTTCTATTAGAGCAAAATATCCGGTTTCGCTTTCATTATATCTTTTTATATTATTATCTATCCACTCTTTTACCTCTTCATCAGAAAAAGCATGCTCCCACGCATACATTACCTCTATATCCTTTAATAAGGATGACAAATCTGCAAAATCGTCATAAGTAAACTTTCTTGTAAATAATCTTTTTGTCTCAATCACTTTTTCCATATATCCTCCAAAAAGCTATAATATTATGCTATACTCCAAAATTCTCCCAAAACAAAAAAAATCCTATATAAAATAGGAAAAAAAGTGGCGTCCCTGGCAGGACTCGAACCTGCGACCCTTTGATTAACAG